>NZ_CP046056.1:2277500-2417500 GCF_016132445.1 Venatoribacter cucullus
CCAGTGGCCAGCCGAGCGTAGCGCCGGGTTTGATTACAAGCGCGTCAACGGCGGTTTGCTGGTGCAGGACCGTGACAACGGTATGATCAGCGAAGCTGACCTGAAAGTGGTGACCAAACGCGCCCCCACCGAAGCCGAACTGCACGACCTGATCTTCGCCTGGAAAGTGGCCAAGTTCGTGAAGTCCAACGCCATTGTGTACGCCAAAAACCGTCAGACCGTGGGCGTCGGCGCCGGCCAGATGAGCCGCGTCAACTCCGCCCGTATTGCGGCCATTAAAGCCGAACACGCCGGTCTGGCCGTGGAAGGTGCGGTAATGGCGTCGGACGCCTTCTTCCCGTTCCGCGATGGCATCGACAACGCCGCGAAAAATGGCATTAAAGCCATTATTCAGCCGGGCGGTTCGATCCGCGATGAAGAAGTGATTGCGGCGGCCGATGAGGCCGGAATCGCAATGGTGTTTACCAACATGCGCCACTTCCGCCACTAAGCTTTTCGGAGCTGCTGCGCTTGGGCTGGCGGCGTTAAAAATTCCTTCGGGATGCTCATGTAGATTAATGGCAATAACGTTGGGCGTTCTGCGGGCACATCAGCGCAGGCGATGAACACTGAACGTGGAACGTTGAACGATTAAACAGGTACCGATTATGAAAGTGTTAATTATTGGCAGTGGTGGTCGCGAACACGCTCTGGCCTGGAAGGCCTTGCAATCGCCGCTGGTTGAGAAAGTATTCGTCGCGCCCGGCAACGCCGGCACCGCTATTGAAGCCGGTGTGGAAAACGTTGCCATCGATGTGATGAACTTCGACGCGCTGGAAGCCTTCGCCAAAGACAACGGCATTGGTTTAACCATCGTCGGCCCCGAAGCGCCACTGGTAGGTGGTATCGTGAACCAGTTTGAAGCCGCTGGGCTGAAAATTTTTGGCCCGCGTCAGGGCGCGGCGCAGCTGGAGGGTTCCAAAGCCTTCACCAAAGATTTCCTCGCCCGCCATAAAATCCCGACCGCCGATTACCAGAACTTCACCGAGGTTGAGCCGGCCCTGGCGTACCTGCGTGAAAAAGGCGCACCGATTGTGGTGAAGGCCGATGGTCTGGCCGCCGGTAAAGGCGTGATCGTGGCCGAAACACTGGAGCAAGCCGAAGACGCCGTAAAAGACATGCTGTCCGGCAACGCCTTTGGTGATGCCGGCTGCCGCGTGGTAATTGAAGAATTCCTCGCCGGCGAAGAAGCCTCTTTCATCGTCATGGTCGATGGCAAAAACGTGCTGCCAATGGCCACCAGCCAAGACCACAAGCGCGTCGGTGATAAAGACACCGGCCCGAATACCGGTGGTATGGGTGCCTATTCCCCGGCGCCGGTGGTCACGCAGGAAATTCACGACCGCGTCATGCGCGAGGTCATTTACCCAACCGTCAACGGCATGGCCGCCGAAGGCAACGATTACACCGGTTTCCTCTACGCCGGTCTGATGATCGACGCCGCCGGCACCCCGAAAGTGATCGAATACAACTGCCGCTTCGGTGACCCGGAAACCCAGCCAATCATGCTGCGTATGCAGTCGGATCTGGTGGCGCATTGCCTGGCCGCACTGGATGGCAAACTGGACAGCGAAACTGCCCAGTGGGATCCGCGTCCGTCACTGGGTGTGGTACTGGCGGCGGCCGGTTACCCGGGCGATTACCCGAAGGGTGATGTGATCAGCCTGCCGGCCACGGAAGCGGAAGGCTGCAAAGTGTTCCACGCCGGTACCCAGCTGAATGCCGCCGGCCAGCCGGTGACCGCCGGTGGCCGTGTGCTGTGCGCTACCGCACTGGGCAACAGCGTCAGTGAAGCGCAGGCCAAAGCCTATGACCTGATCAAAGGAATCAGCTGGCAGGGCATGTTCTGCCGCTCCGACATTGGCTACCGCGCCATTGCCCGCGAGCAGGATAACCACTAACAGGTTCAGACGGAGATCTCAGGGATGAGCCAGTCACTGCCCACCACCGTACTGACGGTCCTGCTGGCCTGGTTGCTGTCTGCAGCCGCCAGCGCCAACAGCCCGGTGCTGGTTCCTCCCGAGTCATTCGCTTACTCCATTGCGCCCTTTGTTTCGGTCTACGAAGACAGCAGCCGGCAACTGACCATAAACGAGATGGTGCAGCGCGATTACCAGCTGCGTTTTACGCCCAGCCATGCACAAGCGCTGAAATTTGGTATCAGTCGTTCCAATTACTGGCTGCGCTTCAGTGTCACCAACCCCTACCAACACCGCCGTGAAGTGATATTCACCCTGTCGGACAGTGATCTGGCGGTGTTTGAAGTCTTTGATATCAGCGATCCGGATAACCACCAACACCTGACCGATGATCACCCCGCCCGCGATCTGCGCGGTGGTTATATGCAGGCCTATCCGGTGGTGCTGAGCCTGCCCCCCGGCAGCACCCATACTTATATGCTGCTGCTGAACTCCGATGGTCTGTTCAGCACTCAGCCACGACTGCTGTCACGGGATCGCTTTGTCGCCAATGAGCAGGAATATTCGCTGCTGGCCGGCATTGCCTTCAGCTGGATTCTGGCGACGCTGGCCTTTTTCAGCTTTGTCTGGTGTACCCGCAAAACACCCATGGCCGCCATCGGCATCCTGTATGGCCTGGCTCTGGCGCTGTATCAGCCGGCCTGGTCCGGACATCTGCACCTGTTCGCCGGCGTCAGTACATTTGTTGCCGATAAACTCAGCGAGCTGGCGCTGGCAATATCGGCCGCCGCACACCTGCTGGCCGGTACGCAATTGCCCTGGCAGGGACGCTATGCCGGCAAAATACGCCGCGGGCTGAAACTGGCCGCTGCTCTGCAGGTTCCGGCAGCGGTGCTGATTATGCTGCTGTTACCGCAACCGGCCATGCTGTTGATTGCCGCCCTGATGATGCTGAATTCCCTGCTGATGATTCCGCTCCTGTTACTGGTGCCGGGCAAAGACAAGTACCTCAGCAACTGGCTGCTGGCCGGGCACGCGGTCTTACTGATTGGTGGTCTGCTGGCCCTGCTGACCGCCTACAACCTGCTGACGCTGGACAGCCTGATTTACTGGGCACCGATTATTCTGCCGATGCTGGTCATGGCCACCTTAGTGGTTGCCACCATGCTGCTGATTACTTCGGGCCGGCAACCGGTCGCCCGAC
Organism: Venatoribacter cucullus; assembly: GCF_016132445.1. Taxonomy (NCBI): domain Bacteria; kingdom Pseudomonadati; phylum Pseudomonadota; class Gammaproteobacteria; order Oceanospirillales; family Oceanospirillaceae; genus Venatoribacter; species Venatoribacter cucullus. The sequence goes on from NZ_CP046056.1 coordinate 2,280,663, forward strand.
GGGATAACGAACTGCGCCTGACCCCGGCCCTGCTGGCGCAGATCAGCCACGAACTGCGCAGCCCGATCAACGGCGTACTGGGAATGCACGAGCTGCTGGCCGACACCCCCATCAGCCAGCAACAGCGGGAACTGGCCGACACCATTGCCCTGGCTGGCCATGATCTGCTGCATATCGTCAACGAAATTTCCGATACCGCGCGCCTGCACAACGGCGTGCTGGAGCTGGAGCGGCATGCGTTTAATCCGGCCCCTTTACTGACCCGCATGGTCAGCCATTTCCAGCAGGAAGCGGCGCGTAAACAGGTCGAGCTGGTACTGGATCTGCGTGATGATCTGCCGGCTCTGGTCAGCGGTGATCCGGCCCGGCTGCAACTGGCGCTGCATAACCTGCTGGCGCGGGCTCTGGCCTATACCGAACACGGGGAAATGACCTTATCGGTAGCCCCTTACCGCAGCACACAGGCCAGCGGTATCCGCCTGCAGATACAATTAAGCAGCACCATTCTGAAACAGGAAGAACTGAAAAGCGCCTTCCAGATTCTGCAATATCAATTGCCCATTCCTGACAGCCGTAACGATAAGAACTGGAGTCTGCTGCTCACCCGATTCCTGCTGCAGCGTATGCATGCCTTGCTGGAAGTGGAGAGCATGACCGCGCAGGGAGCCTCGCTGACGCTCTTTATGCCGCTGCCAACCCAGCCCAGCCCGGCCGTTGTCAGCCCCAAAACCGATGGTTCGCTGATTGGGAAACGGGTATTGATTGTGGATGACAGTGCGTCGTTACGGGCGGTGCTGGAACGTCAGACCAAACGCTGGGGGATGCGCCCGGACACCACTTACAGCGCCAAAGAAGCCCTGGCGATGCTGCGCAATCAGATCAATATCGGCAAGCCCTACGACATCATCATCATGGACCACGATATGCCGGTGATGAACGGCCTGCAGCTGGCCGCGCGGATTAACCAGGATGCGGATATCAGCATCAAACCGGCGCGGCTGATGCTGACCGGTATCAGCCTGTCCGTTATCCGCAAAGAAGCCATCGAACAAGGCATTCAGTGTCTGCTGTCAAAACCGGCCGACAGTGAACGCCTGCGCCAGGCCATTCAGGATTTACTGCGCACTTAACCGGCGGGCACGGCGCGACTGGCCGCCCAGTCACGCAGATCCTGCATCGGCTCGGCCATCACCACGGATAATGGCTGCGTACGCTGTAATTCCAGCAACAGATCGGCGGTGCCGATCTGGCCATTGTTGCCGGCGGCATGCCAGGCCGATACCACCGCCTGCTCCAGCTCGGCACCGGAGAAACCCTCAGCGGCCTGCGCCAGCACCGGTAAATCCAGCGTCTGCGGGTCCAGCCCGCGCTTCTGCAGGTGAATGCGCAGAATATCGGCCCGTACCGCCGCTTCCGGCAGATCGACAAAAAACATTTCATCCAGCCGGCCCTTGCGCAGCAGTTCCGGCGGTAAGGCATGAATGTTGTTGGCGGTGGCGACCACAAACACCCGCGTATCGTGTTCGGCCAGCCAGGTTAACAGGGTGCCGAGAATGCGCTGACTGACACCGGCATCGTTGCTGTCCTGCCCCAGACCTTTTTCAATTTCATCAATCCACACCACGCAGGGCGACATCATTTCCGCCAGCTTTAACGCTTCGCGCAGATTGCGCTCGGTTTCACCGAAAAACTTGTTGTACAGGGTGCCGAAATCCAACCGCAATAATGGTATGCCCCAGTGCCCGGCCACCGCTTTGGCGGCCAGACTTTTACCGCTGCCCTGCACCCCGAACAGCAGCATGCCACGCGGACGCAGCTGACGTTCGGCGGTTAAAAACGCCTGCCGGCGTTGTTCCAGCCACTGTTTCAATGCCGTTAAGCCGGCCACATCGCTCATGCGCGCGGTGTCGTATTCAAAGCTCATCACCCCGTCCATATCCAGCAGTGCCAGCTTGGCCCGGCTGACGCCCGGCACATCGTCCTGGGTGATGGCACCGTCATCGACAATGGCGCCCCGCACCAGCCGGCGCGCGTCCGACAAGGTTAACCCACGCAGGTTGGCGACCAGCTGCTGCAGGGTGGCGTTATCGGTACGGACTTTCACGCCCGAGGTTTTGGCGTAGCGCTGCGCTTCTGCCCGCACCAATGCCAGCAGCTGCTGTTCATCCGGCAAGGCCATACTGAAGGTGGCACTCAGGCGCTGTAATTCCGCCGGCACTTTCAGGCTGTGACTGAGCAGCACCAGGGTTTTGCCCAGCCGTTCCTGCTGCAGAGCAATGTCCTTTAACAACCGCACCACCACCGGTTCTTCCAGGAAGGGATGCAGGTCGCAGAAAATAAACAGGCCGCCATCGTGACGTTCGCGCACCGCTTTCAGCGCATCGGCCGGCTGGCGGGTATCACCACCACCAACGTCCTCACCAAAACCGAGCCGGCGCAAACCGTCGGTTAAGGTCCATTGCTGCAACGCCAGCCCGCGGCGGATGGCCAGCCGGGTCAGCATCTCCAGCGCCCGCGCTTCCTCGTGAGATTCGATCAGCAAAATGGGAACGTGCCGGTCGAGCAACAGCCCAAGATCATGAATTTCCTGCATGCCAGACTCCTTCAATAGGCCGCCATTCTAGCCCCTGCACTGCCACCGGGCGAGTACTGTACTACCCCGATTTGTGGCATGCAGGCACCGGCCAAATGGCTTAGAATGGCGCAAAGTCCGGAGGTAGCCTTATGAGCAGCAGCACCCGCCATTATTCCCTGTTCGATAAACTGATCCACAACGCCGATCAGGCCCTGCGCACGCTGGTGCCCGGCGCCGCGCAGGAATACCGCCCGTCACCCGCACAGCAGCGTGACCACCACGAACTGAGCGACACCGAAGCCCGCCACGCCGCCGGCTTAATGCGTATTAACCACACCGGCGAAGTCTGCGCCCAGGCGCTGTACCAGGGCCAGGCGCTAACCGCGCGCCTGCCGGAAGTGCGTGAGGCCATGGAAGAAGCCGCCCGCGAAGAGGTTGACCATCTGGTCTGGTGCGAACAACGCATCAAAGAACTGGGCGGCCGCACCAGCCTGCTGAACCCGCTGTTTTACGGCCTGTCGTTCGGCATCGGCGCGCTGGCCGGCAAAATTTCTGACCGCGTCAGCCTGGGCTTTGTCGCCGCCACCGAAGAACAGGTGTGCAAACACCTGAGCCAGCACATGACCAGCCTGCCGGTGCAGGACGAGAAGAGCAAAGCCGTGCTGCTGCAGATGCTGGAAGACGAAGCCCGTCATGCCACCACCGCCCTCGACGCCGGTGGGCATAAATTTCCCCTGCCGGTGAAACTGGCCATGACCGCGGTTTCCAAGGTCATGACCAAGTCTGTTTACCGGGTCTGATTTTCAGCCTGTTCGGCTGGGTGGCCGTACGCCAGCCCTGCCGGGCTGGTTGGCTGCCACTGCGTGGCAGCTAATGCGGGGCTTCGCCTACCGCCATGGATGGCGGAAATGCCGGTTTTGCAGGAGCAAAAACCGGCCCTGCACCCCAATGCAAGGGGAGGCATCCCCTTACCAACCCCTCTGGCCCGCGTTCCAGCTGGTTACTCGCTTCGCTCGCCCTTCGGGCCAGCCTTCGGCTGTTACTCCCGCTGGTCGTTTCCTCGTTTACCAAACCCAATTGAGCATACGCGGCCAAGGGGCATCCATGCCCCTACCCGCTCGTTTGGAATCATCCAAACGATGCTATTGGCTTTGGAAAACTTCGGGCTGAAACGAATGGGCCGAAACAACTTCAGCGGCTACGCCGGCATGGTTTTATTGAGCGCGCTCTGCGCGCAAAACCAAAAACCAAAAACCAAAAACCAAAAACCAAAAACCAAAAACCAAAAACCAAAAACCAAAAACCAAAAGAAAATATCCGGCCACAGGCCGCCAAAAAAGATTCAGGTTGCTGCGGTTTTACCAGGCCCATTCGGGCCAGCCCGCAGGTAAAAAAAGCCGGTAGCCATGCCCGGATGACTCCGGGCAAGGATCGTGGCACAGGACGTGCATTACGATCCGTTGGCTTAACCGGATTTTTTTAACCAGGATCAGCTGGGACGCGGGCCAGAGGGGTTCGCAAGGGGATGCCTCCCCTTGCATTGGGGCGCAGGGGCGGAGCCCCGCATCAGGCCGCCAACGGCGGCCTGTCCAGAGGCCGCAGGCCGCATAAGCCGTCACGCAGTGACGGCTAAACCAGCCCGGCAGGGCTGGCATAAGCGGGCAGAAAACAGGCGCTTCAGGCCGCCCGTGCCTTACGAATCAGGTCGTAAGCCGTCTGGATTTCCTGCGTTTTTTCCTTCGCCAGTTTCATCATTTCCTCCGGCAGGCCCTTGGCCACCAGCTTATCCGGATGATGCTGACTCATTAATTTGCGGTAGGCTTTTTTCAGCTCGTCATCGCTGGCGTCCACCGCCACCCCCAGCACCGCGTAGGCGTTGCGCAGCTGCGCCGGTGCATCGGGGCGGGTGTTGTATTGCTGGCGCTGGCCGCTCATGGCGGCCTGCACCCGGCTGTTGATCCATTCAAACTGAAACGCACCAATACCCAACTGCCGACATAAACGGTCAAACAAGCGCCGTTCTTCTACCGACAGGCGCCCATCGGCGTAGGCGACGCTGAGCTGAATTTCCAGAAACATCTGCGCCAGCCCATGGCGTTGCTTTAGCAAGTCACGCAGCCGCTGTAAATCCGCATCGACGTCGGTGGCCGGGTCTTTGCCTTCGGTAAAAAAGCGGATAGCACTCTGGCGCTGGGCGCCGGTTAACCCCATCTGCGCCATAATCTGGCTGGCGGCATCAATTTCCTGCTCACTGACGCGGCCGTCAGCTTTGGCCAGCCGGCCCATAAAGCGGAAGGTGGTGCGGAAGAACACCTGCTGCACTTCGCGCTGGTCGCCCTTACCTGCAGCCGCTGTTGCGCCCCCGGACAATACCCGGACCAGGGCGTTATCCAACAAATGCCCGGCAAAGGCACCCACCAGCAAACCAAAGGGGCCGCCGCTGAGCAGCCCGACGATGGCGCCAAAGATTTTTCCGAACCAGATTTTCATAGGCTTAAACCCTGCCCTTGCTGCTGATGCTGCAGGTACTGCTCCAGCTGTTGTAAGCGTTGCGGTGTACCAACGTCCACCCAGGGCTGTTCCAACAGCGCACCGGCCATACGTTGATGATCCATCGCCCGCCGCAGCAGCGGCGCCAGCGGGAAAGCACCCGGCTCGCAACCGGCCAGCAGCTGCGGGTGCAGCACACTGAGGCCACTGAAGGTTAAGCGGGGTGCATCCACCGCCGTGGCCGGGTTCAGGACCCGGCTCTGCTGCAGAATAAAATCGCCACTGGGATTATGGTCGGGATTCTGCACCAGCCATAACCAGCCCAGATCATCGCCCAGCTGAATATCGCTGACGCCCTGATAATCCCAGCCCGTCCAGACATCGCCATTAACCAGAAAAAACGGCTCGCTGCCCAGTAATGGCAAGGCCTGCAGAATACCGCCGCCGGTTTCCAGCGCTTGTGGTTCCGGCGAATACTGCAGGCGCGCCCCATAACGGCTACCGTCACCCAGCGTGGTTTCAATCTGCGCCCCCAGCCAGGCGTGGTTAATCACTATGTCGGTAATACCGGCCGCTACCAGTTTTTCAATGTGATGCACAATTAAGGGTTTACCCGCCAGCGGCAGCAGCGGTTTGGGGCAATGGTCGGTCAGCGGTGCCATACGGGTACCGCGACCGGCGGCCAGGATCATGGCTTTCATTCAGCGCTGCTGTCGCGGATATGCGGTGTTTCCGAAGCCGGCAGTTGGGCCAGCAGGGGCATAAAGCGTTGCTGCAGCCAGGCGTGAAACGCCGCCAGTTCGTCATAGCGGGCGCTGATATCCAGCAGGTATTGGCAGGTATTGGGGATATCGGCCAGATAGCCGCTCTTGCCGTCGCGCAGATGCAGGCGGGCAAAAATACCGGCGGCTTTTAAATGCCGTTGCAGGCCCATCCAGTCAAAATCGCGGCGGAACTGCGCCCAGTCGCCCAGGTAAATGCCCTGCGGGCGGGCCTGTTCCCAGTACAGTGCGGCCAGCTCATCCACCAGTGTGGCCGGCCAGCGCACGTAGCAATCACGCAGCAGCGACACCAGATCGTAAGTGGCAGGGCCGGCCACGGCATCCTGAAAATCGATTACCCCCAGTGAACCATCGGGGCGCAGCATCAGGTTGCGGGAGTGGTAATCGCGGTGCACTGCCACCACCGGCTGTGCCAGTGCGCTGGCCCGCAGCAGTGTAAAGGTTTGGTGCAGCAGCTCCTGTTCGGCATCGCTCAGTTCCATGCCCAGCAGTTGCTGGCACAACCAGTCGCGGAACAGCGCCATTTCGCGGTCCAGCAAGCCGGCATCGTAAGGCGGCAGGTTGTCGGTCGGCAGTTGCTGAATGTGTAACAGCTGGGTGATGGCCTGACCGTACAGATCCGCCAGGTCTTTTTCACTCAGGCCATCGGCGTGCAGCGCCGGCCACAACAGCTGGTCGCCAAAGTCTTCCAGCAGCATAAAGCCGCGCTCAAAATCATGCGCAATCACTTTCGGTACCGTCACATCCTGGTCGCGCCAGGCTTTGGCGACGGCCACAAAGCGCGGGTTGTCTTCTTTATCGGCCGGTGCATCAACGGCAATCCAGCTGTGGTTTAAACAATGCAGACGGAAATAACGGCGAAAACTGGCATCGCCGGATACCATGTCCATTTTTGCGGTCACATCAAAGTCGGCATGCTGGCGAATCATCGCCACAGCCCATTGCGCGAGATCTTCCCGACGCTGATCCATGCTGGCCTCTCAGGGTTAGTCGTTCTAAAATTGGCCGCCTTTCCGGCAGCCCTGCTCAGTGCAGTGGTTTTGCTGTTAAGATACCACACTCATTATGGATAGGCGCTACAGCCAGTCATGACACAGTTTTGCCAGACATTTCAGCGCCTTACGTCTTTTATTGCGGTCTGTTCCGGGCTGCTTTTATGGCCGTTGGCGGCCCACGCAGAGAACCTGTCCACGCCGCCACTAAGCTGGTACGAGCGTGACCAGTTAAGCGCAGCAGAACAGCAGGCGCTGCCGGAATTCTGCCGCGGCGCTTACCGTATTCCGGCCATTACGCCCCTGCCCGGCGATCTTTCCGAAGCCGAGGCCGACCAGTCCACCAGCGACAAAGACGGTAATTTCGAGCTGCAGGGCAACGTGGTACTGCAACAGCAGGATCGTATTGTACGCAGCCAGACCGCCCGCTGGTTTCAGAGCCTTAATACCGGGGAATTCAGCGGTCAGGTGGGGGTCACCACGCCCGAGCTGGTATTGCAGGGTGAACAGGCCAGCCTGGACCAGACGGCCGGACGGCTGCATATCAACCAGGCCGAATATTCCCTGCCGGGCCGGCATATCCGCGGCAGTGCCGATGAAATCCAGTCAACCAATACCGGGCTGATGGATATGCGCAACGCCACCTTTACCTTTTGCGAACCCGGCCATAACGACTGGGATATTGCCGCCACAGAACTGCATCTGGACCAGAACGAGGGCATTGGTACCGCGAAACACACCCGTTTGCGCATTGCCCGGGTGCCGGTGTTGTATCTGCCCTATTACCGCTTCCCTATTGGTGATCAGCGGATGACGGGTTTTCTGAATCCGAGCGTTGCCATCACTAGCAAACTGCAGGCCGAAGATATTCAGATTCCGTTTTACTGGAATATCGCGCCCAATTACGACGCCACCATTACGCCGCACTATGTGCGTGAACACGGCACGGTGCTGGAATCCCAGTTCCGTCATAAAACCCGCTGGTTCGGCGATGGTGAATTTAACTACGCCTACCTGGAAAAAGACAAAACCACAGAAGAGAAGCGCTGGCTGGTCAATTACCAGCAGGAAGGCCGCTTTGGCAGCAACTGGCAGCACCGCTGGGTTTACAACAACGTCAGCGATGACGATTACCTGAATGATATGACCCCGACGTCCTATGTTGACCGCACCACACAACTGCCGCGGCGCGGGGAAATTCTGTGGAACCGGAATAACTGGCATTTCGATATCACCGGTGAGACCTTCCAGACCATCGACCCCAACATTGGTCTGGCTGCCCGCCCTTATGGCCGGTTGCCGCAACTGAACCTGTCGTACATGCCACTGACCATTAACCAATGGCAATTCCAGCAGCGCCTGCAGGCCACCCGCTTCAGCCGCAAAAGCAACGACATCATCAACGATACCGAACAAACGCTGAGCGGCTTTGCCGCCCTCAACGGTGACCGGCTGTTATCCGATACCAGCCTTGCCTACCCAATGGAATGGCCCTTTGGTTTTGTAAAACCGGAAATTGAATACCGCTACCGCAGCTATAACTTACGGGATGCCGATGAAGCCCTGCTGGCCCGTCCGGATGCCCCGGATCTGCATGCCAGCTTTGGCGTGCCACGCTACAGCCTCGATGCCGGCCTTTATTTTGACCGCGATCTGGACCTGTTCGGCAGCGACTATCAGCAAACTCTGGAACCACGGGTGTTCTGGGTAAACAGCCCGTATCAGGAAAACCAACACCAGATTCCGAATTTCGACAGTGCCGCCATCACCGTCACCTATGCCAGTTTATTTACCGGTGAGCGCTTCACCGGTGATGATCGCCTGGCCGACCTGGATCAGGTCAGTGCCGGCGTCACCAGCCGCTTTATCCGGGGTGACGGACTGGAACAATTCCGTGCCAGTGTTGGCCAGATTTTCTATCAGACCGACCGTCAGGTGCAGCTGAACGGTACAACGGTTCCCCCGGCGGACACGCGCAATACCTCCAGCATGCTGGCCGAGGTGGAATGGACCCCCGACACCCACTGGTCGGTGTATTCCATCCTCGAATGGGACCCTTACGATAATTACACTAAGCAGAGTCGTTATGGTCTGCGGTTCCAGCACGATAACCGCATGCTGAACCTGGCCAGCAATACCACCAAACAGTTCAATGCCAGCAAAGACGAAACCGAGGTTCTCAGCGACCAGATCGACATCGGTGCTTTCTGGTCACTGAATGATCGCTGGGCTTTAATCGCCCGTGCGCTGTACGATAACCGCCCATACGAAGAATCACCCAAACAGCCACGCAGCCGGATTCTGGAATCTTTGGCCGGCGTCGAATATCAGAATTGCTGTTGGCGGGTACAGTTTACCTACCGGGAAAGCTCCTTACAGGAGAATAACCCCGAGTCGGAATTCACCACGCGTAAGCGCTATGGCTTTCTGTTCAGCGTACAGCTGAAAGGGCTTGGAAATTTTGGTGCTGGCACCGACAAACTTATCAGCGAAAGCGTAACCGGATACTCAAGACGGCAATATCATGACTATTAAATCTTTATTACTCGGCGGCCTGCTCGCCGTGGGCGCGACACTCACCCAGGCTGAACCGGTGCTGCTGGATCAGGTAATCGCCGTGGTGGATGACGATGTCATTATGGCGTCAGAACTGCAGCAGCGGGTGGAACTGGTGTATCAGCAAAACCGTGGCGGTACGCTGCCGCCGCAAGCGGCGCTGGAAAGCCAGGTGCTGGAGCGCATGATTATTGAAAGCATCCAGCTGCAGATGGCCGAACGCGGCGGTGTGCGCATCAGCGATGCCCAGCTGAACGAAGCGATGGGGCGTATTGCCAGCCAGAACAATATGAGCCTGCCGCAATTCCGGCAGGCCATGGAAGCGGAAGGCATTTCCTTCGCCTTAGCGCGCCAGCAGATTCTGGATGAAATGCGCATTTCCCGCGTGCAGCGTTTTCAGGTCGGTGAGCGCATTCAGATTACCGATCAGGACGTCGATTACTTCCTCGCCTCAGAGCTGGGCAAAATGGCTTCATCGGCGGAATACCAACTGGGCCATATTCTGATCGCCACCCCCGACAACGCCACCCCGGCGGATCTGAAAGCGGCCGAAAAGAAAGCCAGCGAGATCGTCCGTAAACTGCGTAACGGCGGTGATTTCCGCCAGCTGGCGATGGCCGAATCCAGCAGCCGCACCGCACTGGAAGGTGGCGATTTAGGCTGGCGCAAAGAAAGCCAGCTGCCCGGCTTATTTGCCGACGTTGCCCCCAAGCTGCAGGTCGGTGAAATCTCCGACCCCATCAGCGCCAGTGGCGGCTTTCATATTATTCAGCTGAAAGACAAACGCGGCGGCAGCACCCAGCTGATTACCCAGACCAAAACCCGCCATATTCTGCTGCGCCCGAACGAGCTGCGCGATGCCGAAGACGCTGAGCGCCAGATTCACCAGCTGTATCAGCGTCTGCAGGCCGGCGAAGATTTCGCCACCCTGGCGCGCGAATTCAGCGATGACCCCGGCAGCGGCAGCAACGGCGGTGATTTAGGCTGGGTCAACCCGGGCGATATGGTGCCGGAATTTGACGCCACCATGAAAGACACCGCCGCCGGCGCCATCAGCGCGCCCTTTGAAACCCAGTTCGGCTGGCACATTCTGCTGGTTGAACAACGCCGCCAGACCGACGTTGGTGCCGAAAACCAGCGAAATCAGGTGCGCAATATGCTGTACGGCCGTCGCTTTGAAGAAGAGTTGCCCATCTGGCTGCGTAAAATCCGCTCCGAAGCCTATGTGGAAATCAAGGACCGTTCATGACCCTGCGTCTTGCCATTACCGCCGGTGAACCGGCCGGCATCGGTCCCGACCTGTGCATTCAGATTGCCCAGCAAGTGCACGCACATGAACTGGTGGTGATTGCCGACCCACAGCTGCTGCAGCAACGCGCCGCCCTGCTCGGTTTACCGTTGAGCATTCGCCTTTACAACGACGCCGAAGCACCTCGCCCCTCGTGCGCTGGTGAACTCTGCGTCTGCCCCGTGGCTCTGGCGCAGCCGGTGGTGGCCGGGCAACTGCAGGTAGCCAACAGCCACTATGTACTGGAAACCCTGCGCGTGGCGGTGCAGGGCGCATTGGATAAACGCTGGGCGGGTATCGTCACCGCGCCGGTGCACAAAGGCATCATCAACGACGCCGGCATTGCCTTCAGTGGCCACACCGAATATTTCCGTGATTATTGCGGCGTAAAAGAAGTGGTGATGATGCTGGCCACCAGCGACCTGCGCGTGGCACTTGTAACCACTCACTTACCGCTGAAAGACGTTCCGGCGGCCATTACCCCGGAGCGCATCAAGCGGGTAACGCGCATTCTGCATAACGACCTGGTGACCTTTTTCGGTATTCCGGCGCCGCATATTCTGGTCGCCGGGCTGAATCCGCACGCCGGCGAAGACGGCCATCTTGGCCGCGAAGAACTGGATGTGATTATCCCTACTCTGAACGACCTGCGCGCCGAGGGCCTGCACCTCACCGGCCCGCTGCCGGCCGATACCCTGTACACGCCCAAGCACCTGCAGCACGCCGACGCCACCCTGGCCATGTACCACGATCAGGGCCTGCCGGTACTGAAATTTCATGGCTTCGGCCGCGCCGCCAACATTACTCTTGGCCTTCCCGTTATCCGCACCTCGGTGGACCACGGCACCGCCCTCGACCTCGCCGGCAGCGGCAAGGCCGACGCCGGCAGCCTGTTAACCGCCATCGACGTCGCCCTGCACATGGCAGCTCATCATGTCTGAAAAACGCAAACACATCCCTACCGCGCAGGGCCACAAAGCCCGTAAGCGTTTTGGCCAGAACTTCCTGCACGATCACCATGTGATCGACAAAATCGTCCGCGCCATTAACCCCAAACACAGCGATGCGCTGGTGGAAATCGGCCCGGGCATGGGCGCCATTACCGAACCGCTGCTGGAAGCCTGTGGCAAGCTGGATGTGGTGGAACTGGACCGCGATTTAATCCCGATTCTGCGCACCAAGTTTTTTAATTACCCGGAATTCCGCATTCACGAAGGCGATGCGCTGAAGTTTGACTTCAACACCATTCTGCAGCCCGGCCAGCGCCTGCGCATTGTCGGCAACCTGCCGTACAACATCTCCACACCGCTGATTTTTCACTTTCTGGCGCACCACAAAATTGTGCAGGACATGCACTTTATGCTGCAGAAAGAAGTGGTTGAACGTCTGGCCTCCGGCCCTGGCACCTCCGATTACGGTCGGCTGGGTATCATGGCGCAGTACTACTGCAAGGTAGAGCCGCTGTTTATTGTTGGCCCCGGTTCCTTCAATCCGCCGCCGAAAGTGGATTCCGCCATTGTGCGCCTGCGCCCTTACGAAGAACTGCCCTACCCGGCCAAAGACGTGAAAGTGCTGCAACGGGTGGTGCGCGAAGCCTTCAGCATGCGCCGCAAAACCCTGCGCAACACGCTGAAAAACCTGATCAGCGCCGAACAGCTGGAAGCCATCGGCATTGATACGACGCTGCGCCCAGAACGCTTAACCCTGCAGGAATACGTGCGCATTGCCGATGCTGTGTGCGATTTGGGGCTGCTCACCGACCCAGGTATCGATGAAAGCTTCGATGAAGGCGCCGATGACCTGAACGCGGACGACCAGGCATGAACCTCAGTGACAGCATTGTGGTAACGGTAAAACCGGAATACCTGCCGCAGCAATCGTTGCCGGAAGAACAGCGCTATGTGTTTGCCTACCATATCCGCATTCACAACAACGGCCTGCAAGGCGCCACCCTGCGCAGCCGCCACTGGTTTATTACCGACGGCAACAACGAGGTGCAGGAAGTGAAAGGCGACGGCGTGGTGGGCGAACAACCCACCATTGAGCCGGGTGAAACCTACCGTTATTCCTCCGGTGCGGTCTTACGCACCCGGGTTGGCAGTATGCGTGGCTACTACGTGATGCAGGCCGATGACGGCACCCTGTTCCACGCCAGCATTCCGGTCTTTACCCTCGCCAGCCCCAACGCGCTGAACTGAGGAATACACCCATGGCAACTTACGCAATCGGTGATATTCAGGGCTGCTACGACGCCTTGCAACGCCTGCTGCAACAGTGCGCCTTTGATCCGCAGCACGATCAGCTGTGGCTGGCCGGCGATCTGGTCAACCGTGGCCCACAGTCACTGCAGGTGCTGCGTTTTGTGCAGCAGCTGGGTGAGCGCGCCAGGGTGGTGTTGGGTAACCACGATCTGCACTTACTGGCGCTGCATTACAGCGGCGGCAAACTGAAAAAAAGCGACACCATTCAGGATATTCTGCAGGCACCGGATCGTGAACAACTGCTGGATTGGCTGCGTCGCCAACCCTTAGTGGTACTGGATGAAACCAACAACTGGTGCATGAGCCATGCCGGCATTCCGCCCCACTGGAGTGTGCAACAGGCCCGGCAGCTGGCACAGGAAGTGGAACGTGTTTTACAAAGCGACCGGTGCAGCGAATTTTTCCGCCAGATGTACGGCAACCTGCCCGACCGCTTGCAACCGGACTTACAGGGGATAGACCGGCTGCGGGTCATTGTGAATTACTTAACCCGCATGCGCTTTGTCGGCCCGGATAACGAACTGGATCTGCTCAGCAAAGAAGGGGTTGGCACCGCACCGGCGGGCTTTCAGCCCTGGTTTAAGGTGCAGCCACGGCAGGCTGCCGCTAACCGGCTGCTGTTCGGCCACTGGGCGGCGCTGGAAGGCAAAACTGACAGCACCAATGTGTACGCGCTGGATACCGGCTGCGTCTGGGGCGGGCAATTATCGGCGCTGCGACTGGACGACGAAACCTGGTTCCGGGTACCGGCCACACTTTAACCAACAGGGTAACCGCTATGAACTTTAAACGCATCCGTACCGGCGAAGCCAAGGCGCTGCTGGACCAGGGCAACCTGAACATTGCTGATATCCGCGATGAACTGAGCTACGAAGCCGGCCATATCCGCGGCGCCGTGCGCGTGGACAACAGCAACCTGCAGCAGTTTATGCAGGGCTGCGACAAAGATGCACCGCTGGTGGTGTGCTGCTACCACGGTAATTCCAGCCAGGGCGCGGCGCAGTTTTTTGCCAGCCAGGGCTTCAGCCAGGTGTACAGCGTGGATGGCGGCTACGAAATGTGGAAGCTGGGTTTTCCCGAGCTGTGCGAGCGCAGCTGAGTAACATCAGCCATCGCCTCCGGCCGGCCGTGCTCAGGCACGTTGCCGGCGCCATTCGGCGCGTAAATTAATAAGATTACCGCCAAACATCAGCAGCGCTCCCAGCAATACCCACACGTCCAGCGCCTCGCCGTAAAACACAAACCCCACCACCGCAATCAGCGGCAGCCGTAAAAAATCCAGCGGCACCACCACTCCGGCATCGGCCAGCTGAAAGGCTTTGGTCATGCAGTAATGCGCACTCATGGCGGTAACGCCGACCAGCACCATCCACACCCACAGCTCCCCCTGCGGCATCAGCCATTGTGGCTGGTCGGGTAGCAGGCTGAGGGGAATCAGGCTCATGGGTAACTGCATCAGGGTCATATAAAACAGAATGCACAACGGTGTGTCGGTGCCGCTGAGTGACTTGGTAAAAATATAAGCCGCGGCATAGCCCATGGCCCCGGCCAGCACCGCCAGCGCCGCCGGATGCATCACCCCGGCACCGGGCCGCAGAATCAGCAATAACCCGCCAATCCCAAACAGCAGCGCCAGCCAGCGCGGGGCGGTTAACCGCTCGCCCAGCACCAGTGCCGCCAGCAAGGCGGTCCAGACTGGCGTGGTAAATTCCAGCGCAATCACTTCCGCCAATGAGATAAGACCGAGGCCGTAAAACCAGCCATATTGGCCGGCAAAATGGGCGATATTACGCCCCAGATGGGCTTTTACACGATGAGTACGCAGCTGCTGCCAGCCGGTCAGCCACACCAGGCCGCCGATCAGCAGTACGCCGATAACGCTGCGGATTAAGAGAATCTGAAAGGTGGAGAAAGACGCCGCCAGTTCACGGCCGGACACCGCCATCAGAATAAAAGACACCAGTGCCGCGGCCATCCAGAGTGCGGCCCCGGCGACCGGGTGTTGCCTTACTGCCATGAGAATTGTCCGCGGGGTTACTGCGAGGCCGGCAGGCTAACAACTGCTGCCTTACCAGGCAATAACCATATCGTCGCGTTGAATCGCCAGGCGTTCGGCACTGAGCTTCATCTCAGCAATAACAAACTGCGGCTGCACCTGCTTAACCACAATTTCAGTGGCCATGTCGGTCAGCTCGGTGCGCGGCTCCAGATCCAGGTTGTAGAACGTACCGGTACGGTACACCTGAAATTTATCGCCGGGGCGAATGCCGGCACCAGCGCTGGCTTCAATATGCAGACGATTACCCCGTGCCTGTACGATGCGCGCCATAAAGGGCTGGCAACGCAGCACTTCATTCACGTCCGCCACCGCGCCCTGCAACACCTGGCGCACTTCTTTACCGTAACCGGTTTGCCAGAACTGCGGCGAGCCAAAGCCAACCGCCTGCACCGACGGTGCATTCCACTGCCCCACCGCGCTGTAACTGCGCTGGAATAACATGGCGCCGCTTAAACCATCGTGCACAAACACATCCATCACAAACTGGCGCGGCCGGCTGGCTTCCGGCAAACCCAGCCGGGCCCGCCATTCACCGGCGTTACTGGCGCGGTCGGCCAGCGATAAATCGCGTACCACGCCCGACACCACATATTGCGCGCCCAGTTGCGTGGCCAGCGCCACCGAGGTGGTTAAGCGCTGCTGCGCGGTTTCTTTCGACGGTGCGCGGCGCGGGTCCTGATACAGACTGATGCGGGTAGCATCCAGTGCATGCACCGCACCGCTGTTATTCAGGCTGTTCACCAGCACCCGGGGTAAATCCTGCTCAACATTCTGCAGCTGGCCCACCGTGGCCTGTTGCGGCTGCGCCAGCCCGAAACCGGCCACCGCCACCGCTTTACGGTAGCGCTGCTCACTGGCCGGGCACATGGCATCAGCAGCCACTTCGGCACGGATACCCACCTCATACAGGCCATCCGTTTGTTCTTCCCACAGCACTTCAACATTGCGCAACTGCGCCGTACTGCGCACCTGCACATCGTCCTGCGCCATAACCCCTTTGCTTAACAACGCCGTACTGCGCACCTGCGCACTGGCGCGCAGACTGGCCTGATGCATGGCATCTTTCAGCGCCTGACTGCGCACATGGCTGATGGCCCCCTGCACCGGCGCACTGCCAATGGCTTCCACCATCTGCACGGCCTGCGCCGGCCATGCCAGTACCAGCGCCGGTATCAAAATCAGCAATGCCCGCATAAAAGCCTCCGTTGTGGGTTAACGCCGAACCGCAGTGGCATCATTCAATAAAGTAAAAACCGGCTTCCGGCATGCTGCTTTCACCCTGCACCCGCTGGCGCTGACTGGCGGCAAACTTGTTTGGTGCCGGCGCTCCGCCCGCCACCGTGGTACGGCAATCCACGTTGAAACGCTGGTTATCCACGGTTTGCAGACAATTGCGGAAGCCATGATCAATCACCATTTCCAGCACCGTTTCCACCGTACCATCCGGCATCACATCGGTAGAAACCACGCGGGCACCGTGCATATAGGTTTCGACATAAGAACGGAAGCGGTCATTCTGCACCACCATATCGCGCACCGTGGTGCTGCCCTGCACCGAGATGCCATACACGCGCTCAGCCATGGCGCGGTAAGCGTCCATACGGGCGGCGCGGATGGCCAGCAGGCGACGCTGCGCATCCGACTTGGACTTACTGGCCACCTCCGTAGCGCCATAACCCACAACCCGCAAGGTCATGGGAGCAATAGGGTCAACTTCCTGCTTTACCGGCTCAAAGTAAGCCCCTGGCTTCTGATTTACGTCTTTCTTACTGGCACAACCAGCCAGCAAAGCAGTGGCCACCAACAAGGCAGACACAGGCGCAATACGCGCAGATAACAGGGTACGGATCATGGTTTTCTCCCGACGACAGTCTCGTTGGCTACTGTGTCGGCCGTGATGGCAGAAGGTTTAGGCTTTTTTACCCCGCCGACTGACAGCAATGACAGCCGGCCGGGGTGTGCATGGCGCAGATTGGCGACTATTATAGGGAGCATACCGATGAGCGGAAAACTGACGTAAGAGTCAAGAAAAACCAGCAAGTTCCCGCGCCATCACCCTGAACCCAAAACCACGCACAAGGATCGATCATGATGAAACGTTCTCTGCTGGCGGTTGCCGTAACCGCACTGACCTCTCAGGCGGTCTATGCCGCACCTTACATGCCCATGGATGCCCGTGGTCTGGCCATGGGTAACACCGGTGTTGCCAGCGCCAAGCGCGCCCACGCCCCGGCTTACAACCCGTCGCTGCTGGCGCAGGGTTCAGAAAAAGACGATTTCGCGCTGCTGTTCCCGCAACTGGGTGTGCAGGTAGCCGATGAAGAAGAAATGATTGATGAAGCGGAATTGCTGTCGGATGAGATTATTCCGCGGTTTGAAGATGCGATTGAAGGTAATGGTGGCTTTATTGGCCTGGAAAGTGCTCTGGATAACTTTACCAGCAACCCAAGCTCAGGAAACCTTAGTAGTCTGGAAGCCAGTCTTGGCGAAGTACAGCAATCGGTTACTGAACTGGATGATTCGTTAAAAAATATTTCCGGTAATCCGTTATCGGCCAATCTGGGCCTGAACTTTGCGTTAGCGATTCCCAGCAAAAAATTTGCTGCAGCATTAAGTGTTGGCGGCTCTGCGGGTGTTTCTGGCCGGGTTAAATATTCCCAGGCGGATTCTGATTTATTCACATCCTATGTACCGGAAGTACAGGAGTTAGTAGATTTCGTTAATGAAGTTAATACTTCAGTGAACTCCGGTGGCTCCATACCGCTTCCTGAAGTCCCCACCAGTAACATCGTTGATTACTCCGGATTCATTACCGATTCTCCCGCAACAGCCGGCGCCACAGTATCAAACATTGGTTTATCTGATGCAGCCAGTGATCCTGATTTGACGTCCTCCGTACAGGTGGTCGCTTACGCCATTGCCGATGTAGGTATTTCCTTTGCCCGTGAATTTGATATCAAAGGCGAAAAAGTCGCCTTCGGTATTACTCCGAAACTGCAGAAAGTTTCCACCTTCCATTATGCCGATAAAATTGATGGTTTTGACGACGTTGACGAAGACACCCTGAAAGATACCCAACAAGATTACACCCGCTTTAACATGGATATCGGTGCCTCCTACCGCTTCGGTGGATCTGGTAAGTGGATGGTCGGTGTTGTAGGTAAAAACCTGTTCGGTGGCAGCTTTGATTATGAAGATGCTACGGTTTATGAAAAAGATGTAAACGGTGATCCTATTCTGTCAACGGGATACTCCATTGAAGGTGGCAAAGTTAAACTGAACCCACAATTCCGTGCCGGTGTGGCGTATAACGGTGACTGGACCAGCATCGCGCTGGACGTTGACCTGGTCGAAAACGATCCGGTTGCCTTCGAAAACGCAACCCAATACGCCTCACTGGGTGTGGAGCTGGATGTGTTCAGTTTCCTGCAACTGCGTGCCGGTTACCGCACCAACATGAGCGCCAGTGATGCCAACGTCGCCTCGATTGGTCTTGGTCTGTCACCCTTTGGTGTGCACCTGGACATCGCCGCGATGGCCAACCCGAGCAAGCCGGAAAAAGAAGCCGGTGTTGCGATGGAACTGGGCTTCTATTTCTGAAGCCAGCTCTAACCGGGTACACTCTGGCCGCAGAATCACAGCGGCCTGAGTGTCCGGATGTTGTCGCCAAGCTTAACGTAGCTTGAGCGCCGTTCAGAAAATTGCTGCAGCAACCTTGTGCGCCATGGATGGCGCGCAAGAGCCTACAGGGATGTATTCACGGCGAGTTGCCGCAGCAATTTCCTGAATAAAGGCTCCCCAAGCGGGGCTAGCAAAAACGACACCGTAAAAGCCGCTGACAAACAGCGGCTTTTTTATATCCGCTTTAATACCGAACCACGGACATTGTTTATGCAGATTTATCTGGTCGGCGGCGCCGTCCGCGATGGCTTACTGAAGCGCCCGGTTAAAGACCGCGACTGGGTGGTGGTGGGTGCCACGCCGGAACAGTTACTGGCATTGGGCTACGAGCAGGTCGGTGCCGATTTTCCGGTTTTTCTGCACCCCAAAACGCGCGAAGAATACGCGCTGGCGCGCACCGAGCGAAAATCCGGCCTGGGGTATCAGGGCTTTGAATGCCGCTTCAGCCCCGATGTAACGCTGGAACAGGATTTACTGCGCCGCGATTTAACCATCAACGCCATGGCGCAGGATGAACAGGGCCACATTGTTGACCCTTATGGCGGCCGCGCCGATTTAGAGAAAAAAATACTGCGCCATGTGTCGCCGGCGTTTGCCGAAGACCCGCTGCGGGTATTGCGGGTTGCGCGCTTTGCCGCCCGTTTTGCGCCGCTGGGCTTTACCATCGCTCCGGAAACCCTGGCATTAATGCAGCACATGGTTAGCGCCGGCGAACTGGATCATCTGGTCGCCGAACGGGTCTGGACCGAAACCCGCCGCGCCCTGCTGGAAACCACGCCCGGGGTTTATATTGAAACGCTGCGCGCCTGTGGCGCCTTAAAGGTGTGGCTGCCGGAACTGGATGCGCTGTTCGGCATTCCACAGCCGGAAAAACACCACCCGGAAATAGACTGCGGCCTGCACGCCCTGCTGTCCTTGCAGGCCGCCGCCGCAGAAACGAACGAATTGCCCGTGCGCTGGGCAGCACTGGTACACGACTTGGGCAA
This sequence comes from Venatoribacter cucullus, assembly GCF_016132445.1. NCBI lineage: Bacteria > Pseudomonadati > Pseudomonadota > Gammaproteobacteria > Oceanospirillales > Oceanospirillaceae > Venatoribacter > Venatoribacter cucullus. The sequence continues at coordinate 2,300,333 of NZ_CP046056.1, forward strand.
AGCCTTAACGCCGCCCGCCGAATGGCCACGCCATATTGCCCACGAAACCCGGGGCCTGAAACCGCTGAAAACCCTGCACAAACGCCTGAAAACACCGAATGACTGCGCCGATCTAGCGCTGTTGAGCAGTGAGTTTCACACCCATGTGCACCGCGCCTTCGAGTTAAAAGGCAGCACCTTAGTAAAACTGTTTAACCAGCTGGATGCCTGGCGCAAGCCGGAGCGTTTTGAGCAATTTCTGCAGGTCTGTGAAGCCGATGCCCATGGCCGTACCGGACTGGAACACTCGCCCTACCCGCAGGCTGATTATTGCCGGGCAGCGTTGCGCGAAGCCTTAACCATTACGGCGCAGGATATGATTGCTCAGGGCCTGCAGGGAGCGGCGATAAGGGCCGGTCTGGACGAAGCGCGCGCCACGCATTTGCAGCGGTGGAAAAATCAGCCAGACGCTGGACGGGAGACGAATAAGTAGCTGAACGCTCGCTGCGCTGGACGGGAGACGCATAAAAACAATTGTGCGGAACCCGAGGGCGCACTCAGCGCCCAACAGGATACAACGGCTGACTGGCCAGCAGCGGCCAGTAATCGGCCAACCGGGCGCCGGTTTGCGGGTCGGTACCCTGGGGGTGAATATCCAGCAGCGGCCGCAGTACAAAGGCACATTGGCGGATATCAGTACGCGGTAACTGCAGGCCGGCAAATTCACCGACTGCATCACCAAACAGCAGAATATCGATATCCAGCGCGCGGGAAGAATATTTCACCGCATCCGGCGTGCGGCCAAATTCGGTTTCCAGCTGTTTAAGATCAGCGGCTAAAGTGCCCACATCATCCGGGCATTCAATCAGCACCGCCAGATTAATAAAATCCGGGCCATCAAAGCCCATCGCCGGTGAGCGGTACCAGGGCGACACGGCCAGCAGCGGGTAATCCTGACTGAGGCGGGCCAACCCCAGCGCCAGATGATGTTCCGGCTCAATATTCGACCCCAGCCCCAGATACACCTGTGTCATGCCCGGCCACCGTTCAGTGGCAAATCGCCACGCTCAATGTACAGGCCCACCGCGCGGGCCTGCGGCACCACGGCCGGTTTTTCCACCCGGATACTCAGCCAGGGCATACCAAATTCTTTACGCAGTTCCTCGGCCAGCCGTTCCAGCAGCGACTCCAGCAGCTGAAAATGCTGCTCGCGCACAAAGCGTTCAATAAACAGCGTGACGGCGTGGTAATCGAGGGCGTGCATCAGGTCATCTGTGGCGGCGGCGATACGGATATCCCAGGCCATCTCCAGATCAAACACCAGCGGCTGGCGCACCTGCTTTTCCCAGTCGTACACCCCAATAACCGCATCCACCTGCAAACCGCGGATAAACACCTTATCCATGCGCGGCTCCGGCCTGTTCATCCACGGCCGGCAGGCTGGTCATCGGCCAGCGCGGCACCACCGCCACCGCCAGATCTTCCTGTTGGCCGGCCAATAAGCGGCGGGTGCCGGCGTAGGCGATCATGGCGCCGTTATCGGTACAGAGTTCCGGGCGCGGGTAATACACCGCGCCACCCATGGCTTCAGTGGCGGTGCGCAGTTGTTCACGCAGGCGCTTATTGGCACCCACACCACCGGCAATAATCAGGCGTTTTACACCGGTTTGCTGCAATGCACGCTTGCATTTGATTACCAGCGTATCGACCACCGCCGCCTGAAAGCAGGCCGCAATGTCGGCTTTATCGGTATCACTGAGTACACCGTCAACGGCGCACGCCAGAATGGTGGTGCGCACCTGGGTTTTCAGGCCGCTGAAACTGAAATCCAGCCCGGGGCGGTCGGTCATCGGGCGCGGGAATTTAAAGCGGGTGCTGTCGCCGCTGTCGGCCAGTTTGCTGAGTGCCGGGCCACCCGGATACGGCAGGCCCATCATTTTGGCGGCTTTGTCAAAGGCTTCGCCGGCGGCATCGTCCAGCGACTCGCCCAGCAATTCATAGCGACCAATACCATCGACCCGCACCAGCTGGGTGTGACCACCGGAGACCAATAAAGCAATAAAAGGAAATTCAGGAACATCATCTTCCAGCATCGGTGCCAGCAAGTGACCTTCCATGTGGTGGACGCCGACGGCGGGAATATCCAGCGCCCAGGCCAGGCTGCGGCCCAAACAGGCACCCACCAGCAGCGCACCTACTAAGCCAGGCCCAGAGGTATAGGCAATACCATCCAGTTCGTTAACGCTCAGACCGGCTTCGTTCAGCACTTCATGGATCAGAGGTAAGGCTTTACGCACATGGTCACGCGAGGCCAGTTCCGGCACCACACCACCGTATTCGGCATGCAGGGCAATCTGTGAATACACGCGGTGCGCCAGCAAGCCACGCTCACTGTCGTACAGAGCAATGCCCGTCTCGTCACAGGATGTTTCCAGACCTAAAACCCGCATAAAAACCTCACCAAATGAAGGGCCGCCATAATACTGCCGAGCCCCGGAGCATGCCAGCCAAACAGCCCCTGGCCGGCATCGAAATGCGGGCTTTGCATTCCGGATTCAAAGCGTTTAGAATGCCCGCCCTCTGACTGGGGCCTGTGGTTTCCCCATAATCAACGCATTGACTAACACGTAGGTGATTGGATGCCAGCTGTAAAAGTTAAAGAAAACGAGCCGTTTGACGTCGCTCTGCGTCGCTTCAAGCGTTCCTGCGAAAAAGCCGGTGTACTGGCTGAAGTACGTCGTCGTGAACACTACGAGAAGCCGACCTGGATCCGCAAGCGCAAAGCCGCTGCTGCCGTTAAGCGTCATCTGAAGAAAGTTCAGCGCGAACAGCGCAAAATGACCCGTCTGTACTAATACAGCCGGGCCCGGGAATAACAGGAGCACGCATGAGTACTCTGGTTGCCAACATCAAAGAAGCTGTGAAAGCAGCGATGCGCGCCAAAGAAAAAGAGCGGCTGAACGCCCTGCGTCTGATTACCTCAGAATTTAAGCGGGTGGAAGTTGACGAGCGTATCGAAATTGATGACGCCCGCGCCCTGGTTATTCTCGACAAGATGCTTAAACAACGTCGCGATTCACTGGCCCAATATCAGGCCGCTGGCCGCGACGATCTGGCTGCTGTTGAACAGTTCGAAATGAACGTTATCAGCGAATATATGCCAGAACCCCTGAGCGATGACGAATTGGCCAAACTGGTGGCTGATGCAATTGCACAGTCTGGTGCTGCTTCAATGCAGGACATGGGCAAAGTGATGGGCATCCTCAAACCACAAGTGCAGGGTCGTGCCGATATGGCACAGATCAGTCAACAGGTTAAGTCTCAACTGGGCTGATTCTGCCGGGGTGTTAAGAAAGCGCTGCATCGGAAGGTGCCAGCGCTTTTTTCGTTTGCAGTACCGCACGGTATAGCCTTCTGTACGGCATCCGTTCGTACTAAACTCCCGTTCCGCAGCAGCAACAAGAGCAGGTTATGGCAGGCCGGATTCCCCAGAGTTTTATTGATGATCTGCTGACCCGCGTCGATGTGATCGACGTGGTGGATAGCCGCGTAAAACTGAAAAAAACCGGCAAAAATTACTCCGCCTGCTGCCCGTTTCATAACGAAAAATCGCCCTCGTTTACCGTCAGCCCCGACAAGCAGTTTTATTATTGCTTTGGCTGTGGCGCGTCCGGTTCGGCGCTGAAATTCGTAATGGAATTTGATGGTGTCAGCTTTCCCGAAGCGGTGGAAAAGCTGGCCCAGCAAGCCGGTATGGAAGTACCAAAAGAACAGGCCAGCGCCGGCGAAATACGCCAGGAAGAATTGCACAAACCCTTGCTGGAACTCATGGAAAAAGCTGGCCGTTTTTACGAACAGATGCTGCGCAGCCATGAACAGCGTGGCAAAGCGGTGGACTACCTGAAAGGCCGGGGCTTATCGGGTAAAGCAGCCAAATTTTTTGGCATCGGCTTTGCGCCGCCAGGCTGGGATAACCTGCAAAGTTTTTTAGCCGCCAATGGCGATAAAAACACCATTAAACAATTAATCAGCTGCGGCATGCTGATTGAAAAAGAAGACGGCCGCACCTACGACCGCTTCCGCGACCGCATTATGTTTCCCATCCGCGATGCCCGCGGGCGTTATATCGGTTTTGGCGGCCGGGTATTAACCGACGAAAAACCCAAATATCTGAACTCGCCGGAAACACCGTTATTTCACAAGGGCAAAGAACTGTACGGCCTGTACGAAGCGCGCAAAATCCGCCAGAAACTCACCCGTTTTGTGATTGTGGAAGGCTATATGGACGTGGTGGCACTGGCCGAATACGGTATTCATTACGCCGTCGCCACCCTCGGCACCGCCACCAGCGAACACCACCTGCGCCGTTTATTTAAAATCGTGCCGGAAGTAATTTTCTGCTTCGACGGCGACAACGCCGGCCGCACCGCCGCCGCCCGCGCCATGGAAACCGTATTGCCGGTACTGGAAGATGGCCTGCAGGCGCGCTTTTTATTTTTACCTGACGGCGAAGACCCCGACAGCCTGGTGCGCAAAGAAGGCAAACCGGCCTTTGAACAACGGCTGAACAACGCCGTTCATCTGCCGGAATTTTTATTCAGTTTTGTCAAAGAACAGGTGGATTTTGACACCCTCGACGGCAAAGCCCGCTTCGACCAGCTGGCTGCACCACTGATTAACCGCCTGCCCAAAGGCATGTTGCGCAATTTAATGCGCAAACAGCTGGGAGATGAACTGGGCACCGACAGCGTGGCACTGGAAAAACTGGAAAATGCTCCGGAAACGGCGCCACCAACCATCCCCCCGGCCACCCACCAGGCCAACCATCCGGCCGCCAGCGACGAATTTGCTGCCGCCGCCGTGCCCGACTATCTGCACGAAGACCCGGATGAACAACTGCCGCCGGTACAGGATCACAGCGCCGACACCTTAGCGCCGCTGGTATACAAAGCGCTGTGCGCCATTGTGCGCAAACCGGTGCTGGCCAACCAGCTGACGTTGCCGGCGACCGAAGCCGAAAGCGAACAGGAACGACTATTGCTGGAAGTGCTGAAAAAACTGCAGCAGTCGCCACAAAGCAGCAGCATTGGCCTGCTTATTCAATGGATCGGTTCGCCCTACCAGAGCGAATTGCAACGCATCGCCGAACTGCCCAAGCACGACATTCCACCCGCGGCCAGTGACATTGAAGCCGTACTGAAACAAATGAATGCGCGTCAGCTGAGTGCCGAGCTGCGCCACTTAACCCAGCGCTTTGAGCGGGGCGAAAAACTCAGCCCGGAAGAGCGGGCCCGCAAACTCGAGCTGCAGAAACAACTGCACCATATCCACAAAAAACGCGCGCGGATTTATAACCACAACCCGCATTAAACCGGCAACGCCGTGGGCCAACCGACAAATTGCACAAAAAGTCGTAACCGGACCTTGAGTTCAGGCAGTTCGGACCTATATTAAAGCCCACGTTCAGCCAAGCCCCGCCGGGGTTGGCCAAAGCCGCCCAAAACGGCAAAAACACCGGAACCCTTCGCCTGGCCACTGGCCTAATGATCGGTTAAAAGTTATACTTTCGCGCTTTTCTTCCGCCTCAAAGAACCGGAACACAGGGCTTCTATGTCAGCGAACACGCAACAATCTCGTCTTAAAGAACTGATCGCCAAGGGTAAGGAGCAAGGCTACCTTACTTACGCCCAGGTAAATGACCACCTGCCGGACGACATCGCCAACCCGGACCAGGTTGAAGACATCATCCGCATGATCAACGACATCGGCATTCCGGTATCCGAGGTCGCACCCGATGGTGAAACCCTGTTTATGGCAGACGCCGCCGATGACGCCGCGGCTGAAGAAGCGGCTGCAGCACTGGCGCTGGTCGAATCCGACGTCGGCCGCACCACTGACCCGGTGCGTATGTATATGCGCGAAATGGGTACCGTGGAACTGCTGACCCGCGAAGGCGAAATCGTTATTGCCAAGCGCATCGAAGAAGGCATCCGTGAAGTGATGTCGGCGCTGGCTTATTACCCCGGTGCGGTAAAAACCATTCTGCAGGCATTCCGTGAAGCCGAAGAAGATCCGAACCGCGTCGGTGATATTTTCTCTGGTTTTATCGACCCGTCCGATGTGGACCCGGAGCCGGGCCCGCAATCCGGTCCGGATGCCGTTGCCGCCGCTGCAGAAAGCAACGACGATGACAGCAGCGATGACGACGACAGCGACGACAGCGAAGACAGCGGCATTGATATGGCCGAAGTTACCCGTCGCTTCGAAGAAATCCGCACTGCCAGCGATGCCATGGAAAAAGCCCTGGCCAAACATGGCCGTGCGCACAAGAAAACCGAAGAAGCCATCGCCCGCATGGCCGAACTGTTCGCCCCCATCAAGCTGACGCCGAAATATTTTGAGCAGCTGGTCAGCGAAGCCCGTGGCGCCCTGGAGCAGATCCGCACCCAGGAACGTCAGATTATGGTCATGATGACGCGCAAATGCGGCATGGACCGTAAAGACTTTATCAGTGGTTTCCAGGGCAACGAAATTAATAACGACTGGATTGAAGGCCTGATCGCCGCCGGCAAGGCGTACTCCGACAAGCTGGATACCTACAAGTTAGATATTTTCCGCGCGCAGAAAAAGATCAAAGCCGTCGAAGACCGCGTTGGTCTGACCATTCCGGAAATTAAAGAAGTAAACCGCCGCGTTTCCATCGGTGAAGCCCGCGCCCGCCGCGCCAAGAAAGAAATGGTCGAGGCGAACCTGCGTCTGGTTATTTCTATTGCCAAGAAATACACCAACCGTGGCCTGCAATTCCTCGACCTGATTCAGGAAGGCAATATCGGCCTGATGAAAGCGGTGGATAAATTCGAATACCGTCGTGGTTATAAGTTTTCTACTTACGCCACCTGGTGGATCCGTCAGGCCATCACCCGTTCGATTGCCGACCAGGCGCGTACCATCCGTATTCCGGTGCACATGATCGAAACCATCAACAAACTGAACCGCATCTCCCGTCAGATGCTGCAGGAGATGGGCCGTGAACCGACGCCGGAAGAACTGGCTGAGCGCATGGAAATGCCGGAAGACAAAATCCGCAAAGTACTGAAAATTGCCAAAGAACCGATCTCCATGGAAACGCCGATCGGCGACGATGAAGATTCGCATCTGGGCGATTTTATCGAGGACACTCATTCCGAGTCGCCGCTCGATACCGCTACCGCCGAAGGCCTGACCGAAGCCACCCGTGCGGTGCTGGCCGGCCTGACCGCCCGCGAAGCCAAAGTACTGCGTATGCGTTTCGGTATCGATATGAACACCGACCACACGCTGGAAGAAGTGGGCAAACAGTTCGACGTTACCCGTGAACGTATCCGTCAGATCGAAGCCAAGGCCCTGCGCAAACTGCGTCATCCTTCCCGCTCCGATCACCTGCGTTCTTTTATTGACGATTAATCATCGTCCCTAAAACGAATCCGGAAAGCCCGCTCACGCGGGCTTTTTTTATTGCTAAATCAAAGGGCTGGCACTGACCGGAGTGGCTGCTTATAATGCCGGCTCGCTGCCAGACAGCCGCTGCCCAGGGCAGCAGGCGCAGCAAGAGGGCCTTTAGCTCAGTTGGTTAGAGCACGCGACTCATAATCGCTAGGTCCCCGGTTCGAGCCCGGGAAGGCCCACCATTTTTGTTTAATTTCTTCACACCTATCGCGTGCAGCACGCGCCTCTACTTTTTAAGTCCCAAGGTCCCCGGTTCGAGCCTGGGAAGGCCCACCATTTTTGTTTAATTTCTTCACACCTATCGCGTGCAGCACGCGCCTCTACTTTTTAAGTCCCAAGGTCCCCGGTTCGAGCCCGGGAAGGCCCACCATCTTATTTTTATCTACCCATTTTTATCTTTACAGCCCACGCCAGCAGGGTAACCTGTGGGGGTTACGCTATTTGCTAATCCCGAACAATAACAACAAGGGACCTCACCATGTTCAGCCTTACCGTCAACGGCGTGTCGCACACGCTGGATCTGGATGGCGACACCCCACTGCTGTGGGTTGTGCGCGATATGCTCGGCCTGAAAGGAAGTAAATTTGGTTGCGGCGCCGGCCAGTGCGGTGCCTGCACCATGCACCTGAATGGCCAGCCCATCCGTACCTGCATTACGCCGCTGTCGGCAGTGGCCGGCCAGAACATTACCACCATTGAAGGCATTACCCCGGCGCACGGGTTAAGCCCGGTGCAGCAAGCCTGGGAAGAACTGAGCGTACCGCAATGCGGCTACTGCCAGTCGGGCCAGATTATGGCGGCCACGGCGCTGCTGGCCAGCAACCCGCGCCCCAGCGATGCCGATATCGACAACGCTATGAGTGGTAATTTATGCCGCTGTGGTACCTACCCGCGCATCCGCAAAGCCATTCATCGTGCCGCCGAACTGGTGGGCCAGCGCCCGCGTACCGGTGCCTTGTTTTATGAAGTGACCACGCCGGAGGTGCAGCATGGCTGAGCCCATCATCACCCCCGATAACAGCCTGAACCGGCGTGATTTTCTGAAAACCTCCGGGCTGGCGTCCGGGGCGTTGTTAATCAGCGTCGCCCTGCCCGGCTGCAGCTCGCTGGGGCATAAAGGCATGGTGTCGCAGCAGCAATGGCAGGCCAGCGCCTGGGTGCGTATCGATACCGACGATCAAGTCACCTTTGTGCTCGACCGGGTCGAGATGGGCCAGGGCACCTACTCAGGCCTGGTGACGTTGCTGTGTGAGGAACTGGAAGTGGAGCCCGCCAGCGTAGCGGTGGAGTTTGCCGAGGTCGATTCCATTTATAACAACCCGCTCTACAAACTGCAGATTACCGGCGGTTCTACCAGCATCGCCAGCAGTTATGAACGCGTCCGCATTGCCGGCGCCACGGCGCGGGAAATGCTGAAACAAGCCGCCGCCCGGGTACTGAACGAGCCCGTTGCCAGCCTGCGCTGCGAACAGGGCCAGGTGTTTTCCGCCAACCGCCAGCCCATCCGCTACGGCCAGCTGGTGCATCTGGCGGCGGTTGAATCGGTACCCGGTAACCTCGAACTGAAACAACCGGAGCAGTTCCGCTACATCGGCAAAAACGCGCAGCGGCTGGATACCCGCGGCAAAATTACCGGCCAGGCTCAGTACGGTATTGATGTTGAATTACCCGGCATGCTGTACGCCGTGGTCAGCCGCGCCCCGGCCTATGGCGGCACGGTAAAAACCTACGATGCCAGCGCCGCCAAAGCCGCCGCCGGAGTGGTGGATGTTTTGGAAATTGCAGCCGCCGGCCGCCACGGTATTGCCGTGGTTGCCCGCTCGTACTGGCAGGCGCGCAAAGCGCAGCAGCTGTTAAAGATTGAATGGCAAACGCCCGCCAATGCGCCGTCCGATGCCTCTGTCTGGCGCCAGTATGAACAGGATCTGGACCAGGACTCCGGCGACACCTTGCGTAACGACGGCAATTTCCGCCGCGCCGCCAAACAGGCTACCAGCCAGCTGCAGGCCGAATACCGCCTGCCCTATCTGGCCCACGCCACGCTAGAGCCACAGGTGTGCGTCGTCAGCGCTAACCGGCACGGCATGGAAGTCTGGGCACCGACGCAGGCGCCCAGCCTGGCGCGCATTGCCGCCGCCAAACACAGTCGCTACAGCGTCGACGATATTCTGGTGCACACCACCTGGATCGGCGGTGGTTTTGGCCGCCGGTTAATGCAGGATTTTGTCGCCGAATGTGCCTTTATTGCTGACCGTCTGCAGCAGCCGGTAAAGCTGATTTTCAGCCGCGAAGAAGATACCCAGCACGACTATTACCGCCCGGCCAGCCTGCACCGTTTAACCGCCACTTTTGATGCCCAGGGTCAGCTGAACGGCTGGCAGCACCGGCTGGCACACCCGAAAGTGATGCACTGGTTTGTGCCCGATGCCGCCGCCGCCCAGTATCATTTTATGCCCAAGTTTATGTTTTCCACCCTCGCCGTGGCCGGCAAGCTGGGCGAAGGCATACTGGCCCCGAACGACACCTCGGGTTATGAAGGCGCCAACGATTTACCCTACGCCATCGACAACCTGCGCATGGATTTTGTCCACAGTGAACCCGGCGTGCCGGTGGGTTACTGGCGCGCCGTGGGCCATTCGCATAATGGTTTTGTTACCGAAAGCTTTATTGATGAACTGGCCCACCAGCAACAGCAAGATCCGCTGACCTTCCGTCGCCGCTTATTGCAACAGCATCCGCGCGCCCTGGCGGTGCTGGATAAAGCCGCTGCTTTGGCCAGCTGGGGTCAGCCGCTGCCCGGTTGTAAACAAGGACTGGCCATTCATAAAAGTTTTGGCAGCTGGGTGGCGCAGATTGCCGATGTGCAGGTACAGAACGGCAGCATCCGGGTAAAACGGGTGGTGTGCGTGGTCGACTGTGGTGTGGTGGTGAACCCGGATATTGTCCGCGCGCAAATGGAAGGCGGCATTATTTTCGGTTTAACCGCCGCACTGTACGGCAAGATCAACCTGCTCAACGGCGCGGTGCAGCAAAGTAATTTCCATGATTACCCGCTGCTGCGGCTGGAAGAAACGCCGGCCATAGAGGTCGCCATTATCGACAGCACGGCGGAACCAACCGGCGTGGGCGAACCCGGCGTGCCGCCACTGGCCGCCGCCGTCGCCAATGCGGTCTTCGTGGCCACCGGCCAGCGTTTACGCCAGCTGCCGCTGCAACTGAGCTGATATGGCGCAGGAATTTTACCCGGCCGATGCCACTATTCTGCGCCATGCGGCCAGTGCCCTGCAGGCCGGTAGGCCGGTGTGGCTGGGCACAGTGCTGGCCACCTATGGCAGCAGCCCGCGCCCGCCCGGCTCGTTATGGGCCTGGTCACCAACACTGGGCATGGCCGGTTCGTTATCCGGCGGCTGTGTGGAAGAAGATTTACTGCAGCGGCTGCAACAGGGCCAGTTCGGAAATAGCCCCGCGCGGTTGAGTTTTGGCGTCAGCCACGAGGAACAACAGCGCTATCGCCTGCCTTGCGGCGGGGTGCTGGATATTCTGCTGGAACCCCTTACCAGCGCCGATCTTACTCACTTATTGCAGATGTGCTGGCTGCTGGAAGAACGCCTGCCCTTTGTCCGTGAACACACTGGCGAGCATTACCGGCTGACCGAACCGCAACCCGGCGAAGCGCTGCTGAGCCTGCATAAACAGGGTTTCCGGCGGGTATTTCAGCCACAGTGGCAACTGCTGTTAGTGGGGGCCGGGGAAGTGGCGCGGCAACTGGCGCAGCTGGCCCAGCCAGCTGGTTTTGAAGTAACCCTGTGCGACCACCGCGAGGCGTTTTTACAGGGCTTTGATGTGCCCGGCGTCCACATTGCCCGCTGCCAGCCCGACCAGCTGATTGCCCGCCAGTTTCAGGATAAACAATGCGCCATTGTCACCCTCGCCCACGATCCCCGGCTGGATGATCTGGCGCTGCTGGAAGCCTTTAACACCACTGCCTATTACCTTGGTGCCATGGGCTCGCTGCGCACCTCGGCCAGCCGCCGCCAACGGCTGCAGGAGCTGGGCATCAGTGCTGCGCAATTACAGCGTTTGCATGCACCGGTCGGGTTGGATATTGGCAGTAAAACGCCCTACGAAATTGCCCTGTCCATTCTGGTGCATCTGTTGCAACAACGACCACAGACGCATTCGTAGCCGCTGTGCTAAGGTCATAAGCCATCCTTCTCAGCGGAGCCTGAACATGCACGATACCGGAGTGGTACTGCTGGCCGCCGGCCTCAGTGAACGCTATGGCGGCGATAAACGCCTGGCGGCCGTTACCCTGAATGGCCACACCGAACCCATGTTACTGGCCACGGTTAAGCAGATTCAGGCCAGCGGCCTGCCGTTGTTGGTGGTGTTGCGACCGGGCGACGAGCAATGGGAAAAACAGCTCAGCCAGATGGGCATTGATTGGGGCACCTGCCCGGAAGCAGCGTTAGGCATGGGCCACAGCCTGGCCTTTGGCGTACACGCCACCCAGCAGTGGCAGCACTGGATTATTGCCCTGGCCGATATGCCCTTTGTGCAACCGGCGACTTACCGTGCCATTGCCCGGGCGCTGGAACACCACCCCATAGTGCGGCCGTATTACTCTGACCCCACCACGGGTGTTAACCACGCTGGTAACCCCGTGGGCTTTCAGCAGCAATTTGGTTATCAATTAATGCAATGCCGCGGCGATAGCGGCGCCCGCGCCTTGCTGCGCCAGCACGCCGATCAGGTATTTGCCTTAACCGTTAACGATACTGGCATCGTGCAGGATATTGATCAGCCGTATCCGACCAATAGCCAGAAGTAACACCGGCCAACAAGGTCTAGACTGAAGGAGTGCCAATAACAAGAAGGGCCGTACCATGTCGAAGTTAACGCTTTATCCGGTTTCCAGTGTCGATGAGCTGGTGTACCCCGAGCAGGCTCAGCACCATACGCTGGAAAGCCGCGCACTGAATTTTTTTACCGATTTTTATAATGTTGAGCCGCTGATTATTGATGATGAGGTGTCCGCAGTTGATGCGCGTAATACCATGATCCGTACCCATGTACGCTTAAAGTTGGTGGTCGATAAAAATAAACAGTTTATTGGTATTATCAGCGCGAAAGAATTATCCGAGCAGAATATTCTGGCCCGCTCGCTGCAGCAACAAACGCCCCGTGATGAAATCCGCGTCGCTGATCTGATGATCCGTAAAACCGATTTACTGGCCTTACATTTTGACGAGGTTAACCAGGCCAGCATTGGTGATGTGGTGCAGTTTCTGAAAGACAATCATCAGCAGCACTGTCTGGTATTAGACGGCGACCTGCATCAGATTCGCGGTATTTTTTCCGCCAGTGATATTTCGCGGAAGCTTAAATTACCGCTGAACATTCATGAGCAAACCAGCTTCAGTAAAGTATTTGACGTGGCTTTCTGAAGATAAAAAAAGGCCCCGTTTCCGGGGCCTTATCCAAGACGAAATTACTGTATCAGGTAATTTTCATACTCTTTGCGCAAATCCACTTTCAGTAATTTACCGGTCGCGGTGTGCGGCAGGCTATCGACAAAAATCACCGCATCCGGCATCCACCATTTGGCGATTTTATCGCTGAGGAATTCTTTCACCTCGTCCTCAGTCACCTTACTGCCTTCTTTGCGGATGGCCAGCAACAGCGGCCGCTCATCCCATTTCGGGTGATGGGCACCGATCACACAACACTCCAGCAATTCCGGATGACCCACGGCCGCGTTTTCCAGATCAATGGAGCTGATCCATTCGCCACCAGACTTAATCACATCTTTGGAACGGTCAACAATGTGCATGTAGTTATTCGGGTCAATGGTGGCCACGTCACCGGTATCAAACCAGCCGTCGATAAAGCTGCTGCGGTCAGCATTTTTGTAATACCCGTTAATAATCCAGGGGCCACGCACCAGCAGACGACCAAAGGTTTTACCATCGCGCGGTAATTCCTGGTTATTGTCATCGACAATTTTCATTTCCACACCATACACAGGCCGGCCCTGCTTAGCCTGCAGGGCGTAACGCTGCTCCAGTGGTAATTGCAGGGTGTGAATATTGGGTGAGTTAACCGAGCCAATCGGGCTCATTTCGGTCATGCCCCAGGCATGAATCACAAAGGCGTCGTGCACTTCCTGGAATTTACGGATCATGGACAACGGCGCGGCGGCACCGCCAATCACCACGTTTTGCACCGAGTCCAGTTTTTTGCCGATGCTGTCCATGTGGTTCAGCAACATCAGCCATACCGTGGGCACACCGAGCAATAAATCGGGTTTTTCGGCTTCAATTAATTCCCACAGTGACGCGCCATCCATACCCGGGCCGGGGAATACCTGTTTGGCGCCGGTGATGGCCGCTGAATAGGGCGTACCCCAGGCATTGACGTGAAACATTGGTACGACCGGCAGGAAGCAGGAGGTCGACGCCAGTCCCAGCGCCTCTTCGCCAATGGAGGCCATGGCGTGCAATACAGTCGAACGGTGGCTGTACAAAACACCCTTGGGGTTACCGGTGGTGCCCGAGGTGTAGCACATACTGGCAGCGGCGCGTTCGTCAAATTCCGGCCAACTGAATACATCGCTTTCTGCGGCAATCAGCGTTTCGTAACAATGAGCATTCGGCAATGACGTGGCCGGCATTTTGTCTTCGTCGCACAGCACCACAAAGCCTTCGACACCGGTAATCTGGTCCTGAATTTTTTCCAGCAGCGGCACAAAGGTTAAATCGACAAAAATCCAGCGGTCTTCGGCGTGGTTAATAATGTACACCAGCTGCTCCGGGAACAGCCGCGGGTTAATGGTGTGCAGTACCGCCCCATAACCGGATACACCAAAATACAGTTCGTAATGGCGATAACCATTCCAGGCCAGGGTGGCGATGCGGTCACCCTGCTGAATGCCCCAGCGCTGCAGCAGGTTCGCCACTTTACGCGCCCGCACGGCAGCGTCTTTCATGGTGTAGCGGTGGATATCGCCTTCACAGCGACGGCTGACAATGCCCGCATCGGGGTGCGTGATTTCAGCGTGCTCAAGCAGACCGGAAATCAGTAATGGACGCTCCATCATCTGACCGAGCAAAGGTTGACCGGACATGGTTCTCTCCTGACTGTTATTGTTGTTCGGCTTTCACCATAAAAGGCGCACCAGCGGAACTCAAGTACGACCTTTGTTACGTTTTGTCAGGGTGGTAACGATAAATAAGACATTCGTCTTTTTTCGGCCCGTTAATTCGCCAGATTAATTCAAACCCCTGTTCCAGCGGCCGCAACTGCCCTGAATATAAGTCATTAATACAAAGATGATCCGCCACGCTGCGCCAGCAACCGTCCGCCTGTGGCTGCAGTTCAAATAAAAAGACCCGCTCACCACGCCGGCCATGCGACAGGCGGATGCCCTGCTCATTGCGTTGCCAGATAAAGCGGTTAAACATCGCTACCGGCACGCCGCCATCGGCGCAAAACTCGCCCTGCTCAATAAAATGCAGCTCGTCCTCAGCGTGCCATTCCAGCGTCACCTGCCCGTTACCCTGGCCGGCCCAGCCGGTTTGCGAGCGCGGACCCGGCTGCGCACTGTAGAAAAAAGCACCAACGGTCGCCAGCTGTTGCCACAACGGCTGGATTCGCTCATCGCTTTGCTGCATTCTGCGCCTCATTCAAAGATTACTGCGGTGGATTATCGGCTATGGCATTGTTGTGGGCCATCACCCTGTTATGGGCGTTTTCGTTTTCCCTGATCGGTGTGTATCTGGCCGGTCAGGTCGACAGCTATTTTGCCGTGCTTACCCGCGTTGTTCTGGCGGCTCTGGTATTTTTACCCTTGCTGTTACGCAACCCCTTAGCCCCAAAACTGGCACTGCAGCTGATGGGCATTGGCGCCATCCAGCTGGGGCTGATGTATCTGTTTTATTACCAGTCTTTTTTATTGCTCAGCGTGCCGGAAGTGCTGATTTTTACCATCTTTACGCCGGTGTATGTCACCCTTATTTATGATCTGCTGGAGCGCCGATTTCACCCTCGTTATCTAGTCAGCGCCGTGCTGGCGATTGGTGGTGCCGCCATTATGCGCTGGAATAATCTGAATGAAGATTTCTGGCAAGGCTTTCTGGTGGTACAGGGCGCTAATCTTTGTTTTGCCACCGGCCAGGTGCTGTACAAATACCGGCTGGAACATTGGCCACAAGCACAACAACCGGCGCAGCATAAAATATTCGGCTGGTTTTATCTGGGTGCCCTGGCGGTGGTATTACCCGCCTGGTGGTTATTGGGCCAGCCGGCTTACCCCACCAGCAATCTGCAATGGTCAGTATTAATCTGGCTGGGCGTGGTGGCTTCCGGGCTGGGGTATTTTGCCTGGAATCTGGGTGCCACTCAGGTCAGCAGCGGCCAGCTGGCCATTATGAATAACGCCTTAATTCCGGCCGGCTTGCTGGTGAACTTAGTGTTGTGGAACCGTGACACGGATCTGTTACGGTTAAGCGCCGGAGCGGTTATTATGCTGCTCGCTCTGTGGCTGATCAGAGCCTGGCCCCCCCGTTAAGAGACAATACCCGTGATTTTATCCACCTGGCTGACGGTCGTTACTATTTGCTTGCTGGGCGCCATGTCGCCCGGCCCATCGGTGGCGCTGGTATTGCGTCATACCTTACTGGGTGGGCGTAAGCAGGGCATGACCACGGGTATTTTTCATGGTCTGGGCATTGGTATTTATGCCTTTATGACGGTGTTGGGACTGGCCGTTATTATTAATACCCACCCCGGTTTATTACAAAGTTTGCAATGGCTGGGAGCGCTGTATCTGCTGTGGCTGGGGGTGGTTAACCTGAAAGCCAGGCCGGCCGGCAACATTACCCGCTTAACGCCGACCACCTCGGCCAGTGCGGCCCGCGATGGTTTTATGATGGCGTTTTTAAATCCGAAAGCGGCGTTGTTTTTTCTGGCCCTGTTCAGTCAGGTGGTGGGCGGGGAAACATCGCTGCCGGCCAAAAGTGGTTATGCGTTAACGGCCATGCTGGTCGATATGAGCTGGTACGTTCTGGTGGCCTGGTTATTCTCACAACCTTCCTGGCTGCGCTGGTTGCAGCAATACAGCCACTGGGTGGAGCGGTTTTTCGGCGTTATTTTACTGCTGCTGGCGGCGCGGATTTTCAGCCAGCTGCTGTAACCGGTTATTCTTCTTCGCTGAAAAATTCTTCCCCGGCAAAATCTTCACTGTCATCGTCAGCATGGTCGGCACCGCCGAATAAATCATGCAGTAAATCTTTTTCTGCGCTGGTTACTGCACTCAGATTTTCAGCCAGTGGCGGGTAACACACCTGATTACGGCCACTATGTTTGGCCTGATACAGCAGCTTATCGGCTTCGTTCAGCAGCCGGTCGGCTGGCCAGGGGTGGCTGGCATCACACAAAGCCAGACCAAGGCTGGCGGTAATGTTCAGCGTATGACCATCACATTGCAGCGGGGTATTGGCAATGTTTTCGCACAGCCGGCGCGCTACCTGAATAGCCAGCGGCCGTTCGGTAGAGGGCAGAATAATGGCAAATTCTTCACCGCCGTAACGGCAATGAATATCCAGTTTACGGGTAGAGTCGCGGATTAATCGTGCGGTTTGCTGCAACACCAGATTGCCCACTTCATGACCCCAGGTATCGTTTACCTGCTTGAAGTGATCCAGGTCCAGCATAATCAGCGCTGTTGGCAGCAGGGTGCGCTCGGTCCGCTCCAGTTCCTGCGCCAGTGCGGTACGGAAATAGCGCACATTAAACAGCCCGGTTAACGGGTCAGTAATCACTTGCTGACGCAGCTGTACTACTTCTTCCACAATCGGGCACTGAGTTTCGCCCACCGGGCACTGCGGCCGGCTGGCCGTGATTGGGGTTCGGATTGTGGTGTGCTGATTCATAGTCATCAAAAACTACCAACAAAATGACGCCAGCAGTCTAGCAGAGCCAATCACTGCTGACTGCCCCGTCGCGTCATGGTTAGCCTCAGAAATCATCCGGACCCCGGAAACGACTGTGCAATTCATGCACATCCGGCGCCTGTAATCCGGCGGTGCCGGCCCCGTCCAGACGTCCGCTGACCGTTGGCAGGCGCAGATTAAACTGCACGCCGCGAATATCCAGCGGGGTAAAAATCAGGGTTTCGCCCTTACGGCCGCTGCATTGCAGCAACCAACGTGGCAACCCCGGATGCTGCGGGTCCAGCCAGCTGACCGGCCCACCGCTGCAATCCAGCCGCTGCACCTGCGGCTGCCCTTCACTGCTGATTTCCACCGTCACAAGCGGTTTGCTTAAGCGTTGTTCAAACTGGGCAACCGCTTCGTTTTCACTGCCCGCCAACCCCACCAGCGGTAATTCATCCTGCAGACGCTGCTGCAGGTGTAAATGCTCGACACTGCCATCGCGGTATTCCAGCCGCAAGTAATAGTCATCGCTGCGGTTGTGCACGTTATCGAAGGCGATATCGCCATCAAAACCCTGGGTTATCTGCTGCACAAAATACAGCCCTAAACCTTTGCCGTGGTGGCCGCGCGCCCGGCGGGTGGAAAAGCCCAGTTTGAATATCTGCCCGCGGTCGTCATCAGCGATGTGTGGGCCACGGTTATACAGCGTCAGACACAGATGCTGCTGCGCTTCCCACAAGCGGATTGATACCGGTGGAAAACGGCTTTTATACTGCTTTTTAGTAGCGTAATAACGGGCATTTTTTAACAGATTTTCCAGCAACAGAATCAGATGATTCGGATTACCGGCCAGCCGGTCGCAGGGCTGTAACTCAATGCTGAACAGACCATCACTGTCGGTTAAGTGCACGGCATCGGTGGTCGCCTGAAACAGCGCGGCCGGCTCCGGTTTGCCATCGGCATCGCACAGGGTTGCACCCAGATGCAGACGCAGGGTATCCAGCAGCGCCTGCTGCGGATCGAATACCGGCTGCAGCGGCAAAGACTCCAGCGCGGTGCCCTGTAATTCGGCCTGGAACAGTAATTCTTCACAGCGGCTGATATGGGCACCGATGTGCATGGCCATGTTGTCGGTGGTGGATAAATCCAGCAGATCCCACAAATAGCGCATACCGCTTAAGGCTTCCTGATACTGCAGTGCGGTGCTGCCGTTGTCGTCCGGCAGACTGTGGCTGGCCGCATATTGCAGAGCCGACTGCACTTTATCGAAGGAAATCACGCCGTTGTGGCGCACCTCCGCGGCAATACTGCGGAAGTGCAGATACTTCTCGTCGTATTCAATGTATTCCAGCAATTTATCGCTGATAAACATTTTCAGTTTATCGGTATGGCTGGCTGAGGTTTGTGCGCGCTGCTGCAGCTGACGTTTATTATCCCAGAGTTTTTTAAACTGATTTTTCACACGGTTTTTCTGCTGCATAAAAGAGCGCAAATCAAACCAGGCGAAGATCAGAAAGCCCAGAAATGCGCCACTGAAATACTCCGGCCGGAATAAAAAATCCGGCAACTTCAGCAGGCTGATTAATTCCGGCTGCAGCAGCAATAATGCATAAAACAGCAGCAGTTTCACCAGCAGCAACGTGCGCCATGGGTAACGGATGGAAAAACGGAAATTATCCGGTTTCAACTCCGCTTTGGTATCGGTTGAACTTGTCATAAAGGCTTCCAGCAGTAAGCGCCTTCATCACCAAAGGTGGCGATGTAGCGGCCGGCGCGGCATTGGTCCATAAATTCCTGCTCATGTCCGTGCGCCGCCGCCATGGAATGACGCAGAATTTTTATATGCTGACGGTAACTGGCGTAGGAGAATTTTTCGATATCGGCTTCCAGTAAATCGGCCATCTGCATGGTGGTTAATGGTCGTGGTGACGCCTCGACCAGAAAGCGCAGAATTTTACGCGGCGTCGGTGCCAGCGGCCGGGCAGGATTGGCCGGGTTCATCAGTTTATTGCCCTGCCACCACACCTCCCAGCTGACCAGATCAATGCGTAAATCGCCGCTCACCAGCTGCGCTTTTTTATTCGCCACCGGCTGCAGGCTCTGACGCAGCAAGGCTTTCATGCGCCACAGCAATACGCCTTCGATATTGCGCTGATGCTTGGCGATAAAATCCTGCGTCACCCCTTCTTCAAAGGCTTTCTGTTCGATGCCGGTGCCGGAATGCTCGGATAAAAACACGATCGGCAGTGCCGGCCATTTTTTCAGCAAGGCTTTGGAAACGCTGAAACCGCCGTCATCGTTGCCGTTCAGGCTGGCGTCCAGAATGGCGATGTGCGGCGCATCACCGGCATCGGTCTGCGCAATGCGGGCCAGCGCCGGTTCAGCAAAGCGGAACACTTCCAGCCGGTTATTCTCACCAGCGGCCAGTTCTCCCTCAGCACCGGGAGCAAAATTACTGCGCTCCAGCAGCGGGCGGAATTTCTCTATCCAGTGGCTCTGATCTTCGACCCAGAAAATTTTGATCATGGGCAGCTCCCTGTTATTGCCCCGAGCATACCACCGCCACCAGCCCCCTGCAGACCCCGCGCCCTCACCGGCGCGACAGAAATCACATTCTGCTCACCGATTTTTCACCGCGCTTTTGCATTCTGTGTCCATCGGCTCTGTGTCAGGGCCTGCATAACAACGAACGAGGACACCATCATGTCGGATTTACTTCACCTCTGGTCAGACAAAGCTGCGGTTTCCGTGGCGGTCTGGATGCTGCTCAGCATTACCCTGCTCTACTTCGGCCGCACCCCGGCTCATCATCTGCTGCTGGCGCTGGGCCACGGCCTGCGCCAGGGTCTGCGCTTAACCAGCCGCGCCCTCGGCCAGCTGGAACAACGCCTGACCCAGCGCAACCGCGACGTGTTGCTGGCCGCTGCCCGCAACGACAGCGAACGCCGCATTGAGCGGGAATTTGCCCGCATTCAGACCCTGGTCAGCCGTGAACTGGCCGGCTATCCGGGCCTGCAACGGCAGATCAGCAGCGCTATCGATAACGTTGAAACCCGCTGCCGCGACGCCGCCGAAGAGGCACCACTGCCACCCGCCTGGAGCGATGTGGTACAGATGATCGCTGCCCTGCCCAGCCATGGTGATCCGGCGGTGGCGAAAATTCTGACCACCATCAAAGAAGCCGTGGAAGAAACCCACCGCGAAACCCTGAAAGCCTGGCAACACAGCAGCGCCAGCCGCCATAAGCTGCTGGCCGGTATGCAGCCGCAGTGGCGCACTCTGCAGAACCGCGTTGATGACGTGGGTGCAACGGTCGACGCACTGGATAAACGCAGCCATCAGCTCGACCAGCAGCTGCAACAGTTTGAGGCCATTCGCCGCGGTGAAGACGCCGCCGTGCGCAGCCTGACCTCTTCCTCGCTGACGCAATTTTTTATCTCCGGCATTGTGCTGGTGATTGCCCTGCTCGGCGGCCTGATCAACTTTCAGTTAATCGCCCTGCCGATGTCGGAAATGGTTGGCGGCACCAGCTACATCGGCGCCCTGAAAACCTCGGACATTGCCGCGCTGGTGATCATTCTGATTGAAGTGGCGATGGGGCTGTTCCTGCTCGAGTCCCTGCGCATCACCCGCCTGTTTCCGATGATCAGCAGCATGGACGATAAGATGCGCCGCCGCATGGTGGTGATCAGCCTGACCATCCTAACGGTACTGGCCGGTATTGAAGCCTCGCTGGCCTATATGCGCGACCTGCTGGCGCTGGATAAAGAAGCGCTGCAGCAGTCACTGGCCATGACCAGCGCCGCCGCCGGCGTGGCCGCCAG
Source organism: Venatoribacter cucullus (assembly GCF_016132445.1). NCBI lineage: Bacteria > Pseudomonadati > Pseudomonadota > Gammaproteobacteria > Oceanospirillales > Oceanospirillaceae > Venatoribacter > Venatoribacter cucullus. The sequence goes on from NZ_CP046056.1 coordinate 2,321,556, forward strand.
CCATGCGGAATTCCGTTGGATTCCATCCATCGGGCAGATGGTGATGGGCTTTATCCTGCCCTTTGCGCTGGCCTTTATCGCCATCCCGCTGGAGTCCTTTATCCAGTCGCTGCGCACCGTGCTGGGCCTGTTACTGGTGGCGGTCATCCGTGTACTGGCCATCGGCAGCCGCTTGCTGGGACAGGTATCACTGCACAGTGCCACGCTGCTGACCCATGCCTACGACCTGCTGATTATGCTGCCGCTGAGTGTGGAGCGTTTGCTGCAGCGTCGTCGTAACGCCGCGCCGGCCACAGCGGAAGCCGTGGCAACCGACGCCGATGAGCAGAGTAAGGATCAACACAGCAGCGTCAGCGAACGTCCATCACGCCGCAGCCGTCGTACCAGCACCGATGACGCTCTGGTCGCCAGCGCCTGATACACGGAGAACACTATGAATACCATCACCAAACTCTGTGCCGCCGCCTGCCTGCCCCTGAGCCTGCTGCTCAGCGGCTGCGGCGAGGGCGCCCCGCAGAATAAAGCGGTGTTTATGCTGATCGACACCTCCGGCACCTACACCCAAGAGCTGGATAAAGCCCGTGCCATCAGCAACTACCTGCTGGCCAACCTGAACAGCGGCGACTCACTGGCGCTGGCGCGCATCGACAGTGGCAGTTTCAGCGAGAAAGACATCCTCGCCAAAACCACCTTCGATATGCGCCCCAGCACCGCCAACGAACAGAAACGCCGTTTTAAACAGAGCGTGGACGAATTTGCCGCCGGTCTCAGTAAAGGCAGCCCGCACACCGACATTACCGGCGGTGTGATGCAGGCCACTCAGTATCTGCAGGAAACCGGTGCCGGCGACAAATTCATTCTTATTTTTTCGGATATGGAAGAGGACTTACCCCATGATCACATTAGAGATTTTCCAATTCGGCTGGATGACGTTAACGTGGTTGCTCTCAATGTCACTAAGCTACGCAGCGATAACCTGGACCCGCGGGACTATCTGAAACGTCTGCAGCACTGGCAACAGCGTGTGCAGGATGGCGGTGGCAACTGGCGGGTGGTCAATGATCTGGAGAAACTGGACAGCCTGCTGGTGCCCTGAGCCACTGTGAAAAAAACGCGGCGCTGCTATGATCAGCGCCCGTTTCACGTTCGGCAGATGCCATGAAGCCCACCGTTCCCGACCGCAATTTCGACGACCTTGCCAGCCGCTTTGCCCGCACTATTTACGCCACCCCGCGCGGGCGTATCCGGCTGGCGGCACTGGCGCAGGATTTTGCCGAACTGAGCATTCCGCTGGCGCAGGCCCGCGTGCTGGATATCGGCGGCGGTCAGGGTCAGTTTGCCCTGCAGCTGGCCAAACAAGGTGCGATGGTCGATTTGTGTGATATTTCGGCGGAAATGCTGCGCCTGGCGCAGGATCAGTTTGCCGCCGCTGGTCAGCCGTTAAACAGCCGTCACTGCGGCTTGCAACAGGCAGCTGATTATTTTCCGGCCACCTACGATATTGTACTGAACCACGCCGTGCTGGAATGGCTGGAAGAACCGCTGGCCGCCCTTCCCATACTGGCCCAACAGGTTAAACCCGGCGGTTGGTTGTCACTGATGTTTTATAACCGCGATGGCCATATCTGGCGGCAATTAATGAACGGTGGTTTTACCGACCCGTTACGCACCAATACACGGCTGCGCGATGAAGGCAACGCGCCGCAGCATCCGTTAAATCCGGACCTGATTGAACAGCAATTAAATGCCCTGGGGTTCAGCGTGCAACGCTGGCGTGGTATCCGTTGTATTTACGACCATCTGGCGCAAAAAATCCGCGACCGTGAAGGTGAGGAGGCCGTAACCCGGGCCGATCTGGAGTACGGCACCCGGGAACCCTTCCGGCGTTTAGGGCGTTATGTGCATTTTCTGGCGCAGAATAAAAGCTAAGGAGCCGCTGAATAACTCTGCACAGCTCTGCGCGATTTATTCAGAAGCTCCCTAAGTTATTGCAGAATTTTTTTAATTATTTCTGCCTGCGGATGGCGCGGATTGATATACACAGAATGCGGATAAGTGCGCACCAGCGTTTCGGCAAACTGCAGGGCGGCAGGATCGGCCTTTAATTGCTGCAGGTAATACCAGCCGGTATCTTCGGTGGTCAGCATATAATCGGCTCGGCCAGCCAATAACATCTGCACCGCCTGCTCGATCTGATTAACATAAATAACCTCAAAATCCGCATCACGAAAATAATTCAGTTCCTTGCTGCCCGGTAATTGCCGGGTAACCACCAGCACCCCGGGACCAAGCTCGGCCGGATTCTGCCAGCGGAAAGGTTGCGGCTGTGTACGGCGGAATAAACTGTATTTTATCGCAGCGGCTTTTAATACCACCGGCTCGGCATGATCTGCCGGTGGATAAAAACTTAATAACCAATCATTGGCTTCCAGCACCCGCTGAGCCGCCCGGGCCGGTGGTAAAAAAACCGGCTCCGCCTGCCAGCCATGGACGGCCAGCTGCTCGGTTAAAATGCGGAAAGACATACCGAAATCCGGCTGCTGCTGACTGATAAAAGGTGGATACTCAATAACAATGACCGGCGCGACATTGCCATGACCAGTATTTGTGGTGGTTGCAGGGGTGTCGCTGGCCTGGCTTTGACTGGATAAAAATACCAGGAAAAATACTGATAAAAATGCCGATAACTGCTTTAGCATGGCCGATTCCTCTGTGTCGAAGGAGTATAACAGCGCCATGAAATTCTGCGTGGTGATGGGAGAAGTTGGCGCGGATAGGAGAATACTGGCTGGTGAATACGGAGATGAACGGCAGATTCGAAAACAGGGAATAACGTGCGGAATATTCAGTTTCGGAAGAATCTGAGGAGATGGCGCGCTCGGGAGGATGTGCTGACGGTCGCAAGCGACCTGGCCTTCGGCCCACGCGCTTTCCGCATCAACAAAAGGCGTTGATGCTACAAGTCGAACCTGAGGAGGTTCTTACCTCCGTCGCTTGACGGCAGCTTCGAAAACAGGGAATAACGTGCGGGATATTTAGCTTCGGAAGAAACTGAGAAGATGGCGCGCTCGGGAGGATTCGAACCTCCGACCGCCTGGTTCGTAGCCAGGTACTCTATCCAGCTGAGCTACGAGCGCGCATCAGGTTGTTTCCACGGAATACATTTAATCGGCGGGGATTAAATGGCGCGCTCGGGAGGATTCGAACCTCCGACCGCCTGGTTCGTAGCCAGGTACTCTATCCAGCTGAGCTACGAGCGCGCATCGTGGGGCGCGTATTATAGGGAGTTGCGATTAGCTGTCAACGCTATAATTACGGCTTCTAACGGGTTTCTGCAAAGCAGAAGAACGTGGCGGAGAGAGAGGGATTCGAACCCTCGATAGGGTATTAACCTATACACCCTTAGCAGGGGTGCGCCTTCAGCCACTCGGCCATCTCTCCAGTTCACGGCGCGCATGATACCACGTTCAGACAAAATTCAAAGGGAAAATTTTAACGAAATTAAGGTCTTAGTAGTTACCCGGAGTTTCGTCGCCATCTTTCTCACGCTGAATGCGCTGATAAATCTCTTCCCGGTGCACCGCCACTTCTTTGGGGGCATTTACACCAATACGAACCTGGTTACCTTTTACGCCCAGTACGGTTACGGTCACTTCGTCACCGACCATCAGGGTTTCGCCAACGCGACGGGTCAAAATAAGCATAGGAGTTCTCCTGAAGTTCCTGTTCTGTCTAGGGGTGCTGTGTGGCCTTACGGCCGATTCCCATTTCCCAACCTCAGTATTGACCACTTTTGGCGGCCATGATTGAGAATCCTGAGAACTTTTAGTTATTAAAGAACACCCAATCATTGAGTGTTCTTTAACAACGTCCGGACTGCTGGTTTAACCGGTTACGGTTTCTGCATCCAGGCCAAAGGCTGTGTGCAGAGCGCGAACCGCCAGTTCCAGATACTTTTCCGCGATAACCACAGAGATTTTGATCTCAGAGGTGGTGATCGCCAGAATATTAATGTTTTCGTCCGCCAGTACCTTGAACATTTTACTGGCGACACCCGCGTGTGAACGCATGCCCACACCCACCATAGACACTTTGCAGATGTCATCGGTGCCGCTGACTTCACGGGCATTCAGTTCATTGGACACGTTGTTCAGGATGGTCAGGGCTTTTTTGTAATCGCCACGGTTCACGGTAAAGGTGAAATCGGTGGTGCCATCGTCGGATACGTTCTGGACGATCATATCCACTTCTACATTGGCATCACTCACCGGGCCAAGAATACGCGAGGCCACACCCGGAATATCCGGTACGCCTTTAACGGTGATTTTTGCTTCGTCGCGATTGAACGCGATACCTGAAATTACTGGATTTTCCACGGAGCCCATCTCCTCCATTGTGATCAATGTGCCGTTACCTTCCTTCAGCGAGGAAAGTACACGCAGCGGTACTTTGTACTTACCGGCAAATTCTACTGAACGGATCTGCAACACTTTTGAACCCAGGCTGGCCATTTCCAGCATTTCTTCAAAGGTTACCTGTTCCATGCGGCGGGCTGCCGGAACCACACGCGGATCGGTGGTATACACACCATCCACGTCGGTATAAATCTGGCATTCATCCGCTTTCAGGGCTGCCGCCAGCGCCACGCCGGTGGTATCAGAACCGCCACGGCCCAGCGTCGTAATGTTGTTGTCACTGTCGATGCCCTGGAAACCGGCCACAATCACAATGCCACCGGCGTCCAGCACTTTGCGCATGCCGTCGGTTTCAATGTCTTCGATGCGGGCCTTCATAAAGGCGCTGTCGGTTTTAATGCCAACCTGCCAGCCGGTAAAAGAACGGGCCATAATGCCACGCTTCTGCAGCGCCATTGCCAGCAGTGCAATGGTGACCTGCTCGCCGGTCGAAACCAGCACGTCCATTTCACGCGGGTCGGGGGACTCGGTAATGCCTTTTGCCAGAGCGATCAGACGATTGGTTTCACCGCTCATTGCCGACACTGCCACCACCAGCTGGTGACCAGCATCGTGGAAAGATTTCAGCTTGTCAGCAACAGCTTCGATACGTTCGATGGAACCAACGGAAGTGCCGCCGTATTTCTGTACGTATAACGCCATGATGTGTCTTACTGGGGTTGACTGAAGAAAGGGCGCTCATTAAACAACAAATGCCCGGTACTGGAAAGCAGACAGAGCCTGCAACGGCCGGGGAAATTCAGGATGCACTGTTGCTGTGCATCCTGATATCCGCCCGCCTGATTTTTTACGCGGACAATGCAGCTTCAGCCCAACGGCTGAAGGCCGCCAGTGCATCGTCAATACCGGCGGCGTTCTGACCGCCAGCCTGGGCCATTTCCGGCTTACCGCCGCCACGGCCATCCACGTATGGCGCGCATTCTTTTACCGCATCGCCGGCTTTGGCTTTGCCGATCAGGTCTTTGGTGACACCAGCCAGCAACGTCACTTTACCGTCGGCGTCGGAGGCCAGCATGATCAGCGCCGAACCCAGCTTGTTTTTCAGCTGATCCAGCGTAGTGCGCAGCGCATCCACATCGGCACCGTCCAGACGGGCGGCCAGCACGTTCACACCGTGAATGTCTTTAGCGTTAGCTGCCAGGTCGGAACCGGCGCTGGACGCCAGTTTGGATTTCAGCGCATCCAGCTCTTTTTCCAGCTGACGGCTGCGGGCAATCAGCTGCTCGACTTTGTCGCCGACGTTATCAGCGCTGCCTTTCAGAGCACGGGCAATGCTGTTCAGCGTGGCTTCTTCACGGGCAATGTAATCCAGCGCCGCCTGACCTACGACGGCTTCAATACGACGGATACCCGCCGCGATGCCGCTTTCGGAACTGATTTTCAGCAGACCGATATCGCCAGTGCGTTTGGCGTGGGTACCGCCGCACAGCTCAACGGAGAAGTTGTCCACACCCATGGAGAGTACGCGCACTTCGTCGTCGTATTTTTCACCAAACAGTGCCATGGCGCCGGATTCACGGGCGTCGTCGATGTTCATCAGACGGGTGGTCACTTCGGTATTAGCGCGGATCTGGCTGTTCACAATGGTTTCAATCTGCGCGATTTCTTCCGGCTTCACGCCTTCCAGATGCGAGAAGTCAAAACGCAGTTTGTCGTACGTCACCAGCGAGCCTTTCTGGCTCACGTGCTCGCCCAGCACTTTGCGCAGCGCGGCGTGCAGCAGGTGGGTCGCCGAGTGGTGAATGGCTGTAGACTGACGTTTTTCAGCATCGACGCTGGCGGTCAGCTGGTCGCCAACTTTCACACTGCCTTCCACCAGCACGCCTTTGTGCAGATGGTTTTTACCTTCTTTGCTGGTGTCCTTCACCTGGAACACCACGCCATTGGCTTTCAGGAAACCGGTATCGCCGGCCTGACCACCGCTTTCGGCGTAGAAGGCGGTTTCGTCCAGCACCAGAATGGCTTCGTCGCCAGCATTTAGCTGCTCAACGGCAACGCCGTCTTTAAACAGAGCTTTCACCGCGCCGGTGTTTTCCAACTGGGTATAACCGAGGAATTCAGTGCTGCCATCGATCTCCAGACCTTTGCCGTAATTGCCGGCAAAGTTGCCAGCGGCACGGGCCATTTCCCGTTGTTTGTCCATGGCGGCGTTAAAGCCGTCTTCGTCAACTTTCAGGTCGCGTTCACGGGCCACGTCGGCAGTGAGGTCAAACGGGAAACCGTAGGTGTCGTAGAGTTTGAAGGCGGTTTCACCGGGAATGGTGTCGCCTTTCAGACCGGCAATGGCTTCATTCAGAATGCCCATGCCTTTATCCAGGGTTTTGGCGAACTGCTCTTCTTCCAGACGCAGCACTTTCTGCACGTGCGCAGTCAGCGTCACCAGCTCCGGGTAAGCATCCCCCATCTGTTCGGCCAGCGCCGGTACCAGTTTATGGAAGAAGCCCAGCGGCGCGCCCAGCATGTGACCGTGGCGAATGGCGCGACGGATGATACGGCGCAGCACGTAGCCGCGACCTTCGTTAGAGGGCAGCACGCCGTCCACAATTAAGAAGCTGGTGGAACGGATATGGTCAGCGATTACGCGCAGCGATTTGTTTTCGCTGTCTTTGCAGCCGGTCAGTTCACCAGCGGCTTTCAGCAACGCCTGGAACAGGTCGATTTCGTAGTTGCTGTGCACGCCCTGCATAATGGCCGAGATACGCTCGAGGCCCATGCCGGTGTCTACCGAGGGCTTCGGCAGTGGAATCATGTCGCCGTTTTCTTTGCGCTCGAACTGCATGAACACGTTGTTCCAGATCTCGATAAACCGGTCGCCGTCTTCTTCCGGTGATCCCGGTGGGCCGCCCCAGATGTGTTCGCCGTGATCGTAGAAAATTTCGGTACAGGGACCGCACGGGCCAGTATCGCCCATGGCCCAGAAGTTATCGGAGGCGTAACGGGCGCCTTTGTTGTCACCGATACGAACGATCTTATCGGCCGGCACGCCCACCTGTTTGTTCCAGATGTCGTAGGCTTCGTCGTCTTCGGCGTACACCGTTACCATCAGCTTTTCAGTCGGCAGGTTCAGCCACTGCGGTGAGGTCAGAAATTCCCAGGCAAACTTAATGGCGTCTTCTTTGAAGTAATCACCAAAGCTGAAGTTACCCAGCATTTCAAAGAAGGTGTGGTGGCGCGCGGTATAACCGACGTTTTCCAGATCGTTGTGCTTACCACCGGCGCGCACACAGCGCTGCGACGACGTCGCGCGGGTGTAGCTGCGCTGGTCTTTGCCGAGGAAGCAGTCTTTAAACTGCACCATGCCGGCATTGGTAAACAGCAGCGTCGGATCGTTGCCGGGAATCAGCGGGCTGGATGGCACCACTTCGTGGCCTTTGGAGGCGAAATAATCAAGGAATGCCTTGCGAATGTCAGAGCTTTTCATACGGCTGCGGGTATCCGGAAGCGGTTGAAGTTCAGAAAGGCCCGAGTATAGCGGTTTGCAACGGTGCCGCCGAGACCCTGCGCCGTTCTTTCGCCATGCTTTATCGGCCTGATAAGTAAATTCACTTGACCTTTGGACTAAAAAATAACTATATAAGCATATTCTAATTTAGAGAAAGGTAATGTTTATGAACGTTGATCGCTTAGTCTTTGCTTTTGCTGGCCTGATGATTCTGGTTTCCCTGGGCTTGTCTCAGGTACACAGCGTTTACTGGCTGTGGTTCACCGCTTTTATCGGCCTGAATATGTTCCAGGCCGCCTTTACCGGCTTCTGCCCGCTGGCCAAAATCCTGAAGGCTGTGGGCATCAAACCCGGTAATGCCTTTAATTAATACCCCAGCCATGCGGCCTTACCTAATCCGGGGTAAGGCCACATGATGGCGGGATCCAACCCCCAAACCCTCTTCGCTCTGCCGCTATAATCCCGCCGCCTCCTGATATCTGAGGCCCGCTACCGGAGGGGTTATGCGTTTTCTTATTTTCTGCACCGCTTTTTTTCTGTCAGCCTTCAGCCATGCCAGTGACTGGCAGGACTACCCGCCTGTTCTGCCGTCATTTGATTATGCCGGCGAGCGCCTGCAACAACACTGGCCGCAACTGAATCTGGGTACCGCTCAGCCCTGGCCGGATACCGATTTTTTCTACAGCATGCTGCAGCAATTTCCGCAATTACGCGAATACAGCCTGAATCTGGCCCGCCAGCCCGGCGCCCACCCGGCCCTGCAAGCCTTATTGCAGGATGATCTGCAGCCTCTGGCCGCAGCCACTCAACAAGTCTGGCGGCTGCATTATCAGGGCCAGTTTCAGCAAGCCTATGAGCTGGGTATGCAGCTTGGTCCGGCCGGTGCTGTGCCGGCCCTGTACGCCAAACTGATGCACGCTGCTCTGCTGACCAATGACCCTGAGCGTAAATTAACCCTGTTCCGCGAAGCGGCGGCAGAATCGGAACGTCTGCTGCCACTGGCCCCCGACTACGCCTTTGCAGAATTCGGCCTGCACTATGCCCGGGCGCGGATTCTGGAATTACTGGACACCGGCGCCGCCAGCAGCAGTGGTTTTCTGGGCTCAACTAAAAATGCCCTGCAGGAACTGAGCGAACGCTACCCGGAGCAGGCGCTGTATCCGGCCGGCCTCGGTGGCGTACAGGCCGGTATCGTTGAACGGGTGGGCTCGTTTGTTGGCCGCCTCACCTACGGCGCCACCGAAAGCCGCGCCATAGCCGCCTTTGAACAGGCCCTGTTGTTACAACCCGGGCTGCCGGTTATTTATCAGGAATTCAGCACGGCACTGGCCCGTCTGAATGCCAGCAAGTACCATCAGCGCATACAGGAGCTGCTGCAGCGCTGTGTTGAGCTGCCGGTCTACAGTGCCGAAGAAGCCCTCAATCAGGCCCGTTGCGCAGCCCGGCTTCAATAACCGTTACGGTACTGCTTAATGATTAATCCCTGGGTTCTGGCCGCCATGGTTCCCGCCATGGTGGTTTTAATGTTGCAACTGGCCATCGGGCCTTTTGGCCACATTAAATTTATTCACTGGCATTTGCGCTGGAAGCAACTGCCGGCAGCCATCCGCCAGCCCTTAATCACGTTGGCCATCCTGATGTTGCTGGCTGGCGGCACCCATTTACTGGGGTTCTGGCAGATGCCGGAGTAACCCCGCAACCCCGATGGTTACCGCCAATAATAATAACGAGGCGCCATGAACATTCTGACCATTCACAACCAGGACATTGCCCTGCAGGTACGCGAGGCCGGCCCCGCCGACGGTGAGCTGATGATTCTGCTGCACGGCTTTCCCGAATGCTGGAACACCTGGCGCCACCAGATTGAACCGCTGGCCGCCGCGGGTTTCCGGGTCTGCGTACCGGATATGCGCGGTTACGGCGAATCGTCCAAGCCGGATGATTACCGCCGTTATCACCTGAACGAACTGATCACCGACATTGAAGCCCTGCGCCAGCATTACGGCCGTGAGCGCTTTCATCTGGCCGGCCACGACTGGGGCGCAGCGGTGGCCTGGTGGTATGCCCTGCACCATGAACAACATCTGGCCAGCCTCAGTATTCTGAACGTGCCGCACCCCTTTACCTTTCTCAGCAAACTGAAAAGCAGCCCGCTGCAGATGCTGAAAAGCTGGTACATCTTTTATTTTCAGCTGCCCTGGCTGCCGGAATGGGGCATGCGCCTGTTTAACTACGGTTTCCTGCGGCTGGTGCTGAAAGCCAGCTCCACTGCTGGTGCTTACAACGAAGAAGATTTCCATAATTTACGGCACAGCTGGCAACAACCCGGCTGCCTGACGGCCATGGTGAATTATTACCGCGCCATGCTGCGCCACATTCAGTTGCCAGCACAGGATGGCCGGCTGCAGGTACCGACGCAGATTTTATGGGGCGAGCGGGATTTAGCCTTAAGCCTGCAATCGGCCCACGACAGTGCGGCGTTTCTGGCGCACGGCGAATTAATTACCTACCCCGATGCCACCCACTGGCTGGCGCACGACAAACCGGAAGAAGTCAGCCAGCGGCTGATCGGCCACTGCCGCGCCAATCCGCTTGCAGCCCCGTTACAAACCACTAAATCCCTCTGAATTTCAGGGGCATAACAATACCCCAGCTACTTCCGTATAATGCCGGCAATTTATTTTCCAACGGAGCAGCTATGCATCGCATCGTAATTGTCGGCGGTGGCGCAGGCGGGCTCGAACTCGCTACCCGCCTGGGCCGTAAACTGGGCCGCCGCGGTAAAGCGCAGATCGAACTGATTGACGCCAACACCACTCACCTGTGGAAACCCCTGCTGCATGAAGTCGCCACCGGTGCGCTGGATTCCGGCATCGACGAACTGAACTATCTGGCCCACGGCCGCCGCCACGGTTTTCATTTTCAGCTGGGACGAATGCGCCACCTCGACCGCGAGCAGAAAGAAGTGGTACTGGCCGCCATTAAAGACGAACAAGGCGACGTACTGGTGCCGGAACGGCGTATCGGTTACGACACCCTGGTGATTGCCATCGGCAGCATTACCAACGATTTCGGTACGCCCGGGGCGCAGGAACATTGCTTCTTTCTCGATAACCGCCGCCAGGCCGAACGCTTTCACCAGACCTTATTGCGTGAATTTCTGCGCGCCAACGCCGGCAGCGCAGAACCCGCCGGGCTGGATATCGGCATTGTCGGTGCCGGTGCTACCGGCGTGGAATTATCGGCCGAGCTGTACAACACCGCCGAAGTGCTGGTGAGCTATGGTGAAGAAAAACTGAATCCCGGCAATCTGCGCGTGCATCTTATCGAGGCTGGCGAGCGCATTCTGCCGGCTCTGCCACCGCGCTTATCCGCTTCGGCCAAGCGTGAACTGGAAAATCTGGGCGTAACTGTTCATACCCAGACCCTGGTGACCGAAGTATCGGAACAGGGTTTTCACACCAAAGACGGCCAGATCATTCCGGCGCGGATGCGGGTATGGGCAGCCGGGGTACGGGCGCAGGGGTTTTTAACCAATCTGGGCCTGGAAACCAACCGCGCCAACCAACTGGTGGTTAACGCCAGCCTGCAAACGGCTGATCCGTCCATTTTTGCTATGGGAGATTGTGCCTGTGTGCTGCAGGACGGCAAACCCGTACCGCCACGCGCTCAGGCCGCGCACCAGCAAGCCAGCCATTTGTATCTGGCCTTGCAGGCACAGCTGAAACAACAACCTCTGCCCACCTTCACTTACCGTGATAAAGGCTCGCTGGTTTCGCTCAGCCGTTACAGTACGGTCGGCAGTCTGATGGGGAATCTGACCAAAGGCTCGATGATGATTGAAGGCCGGCTGGCGCGCATTGTGTATGTATCGCTATACCGGCTGCATCAGATTGCCCTGCACGGTTACTGGCATACGCTGCTGCTGAGTCTGGTTGGGCACATCAATAAAGTGATCCGGCCACGACTGAAACTGCATTAATAACCGGGTTTTTCGCGGGAAAAATCAGTCCCAGCCGGGGCTGATTTCATCGTCAGACAGAGAACCATGCGGATCGCCAGCGGCGGCCAGCTGTTCCAGTGCATAACGGATATGGTCGGCATTAAAACCGCGCTGGGCCAGATGCCGGTAAATACGGGCTTTTTGTTTGATATCGCTAAGGTCGGCGCCGGAGAATTTGCGCAGCGCCAGTTGCGCGGCCCGTTCCTGCCAATCGGTATCCAGGGCGGCTACCGCAGTGCGGGCATCGGCAATGCCTTTCTGCTGTAATTCCTGCGTCAATCGCAGCGGGCCATAACGGTCGCTGCGGCTGTGCAGAAAAGCATCGGTAAAACGTTCATCCGATTGCCAGCGCCGTTCGGCCATATCGTCCAGCACGGCGGTTAAATCATCGGCACTGGCCGCTTTGGGCTGCAGCTTACGCTGCAGTTCCAGGCGGGAATAATCGCGCCGTGACAGCAGGTCAATAACGGCCTGCCGCAGTCCGGCGCGATCCAGCGGCTCAGGCTTCGGCTTCTTCATCCACCACGCTTTCGATATCGCCACCCTTCACCTGCACGGTCAGCAACTGGGCACGGATCTGGTCTTCAATTTCTTTGGCCAGCTCTTTGTGCTCTTCCAGGTACTGCGCCGCATTGGCTTTGCCCTGACCGATCTTGTCACCCTTGTAGCTGTACCAGGCACCGGATTTATCGACCAGATTGCACTTAACCCCCAGGTCGATGACTTCGCCCATGTGGTAAATGCCCTGACCGTACATAATCTGGAATTCGGCCTGTTTAAACGGCGGCGACACTTTGTTTTTAACCACTTTGACGCGGGTTTCGTTACCCACCACTTCATCACCCTGCTTCACCGAGCCGGTACGACGGATATCCAGACGCACCGAGGCGTAGAATTTCAGGGCGTTACCACCGGTGGTGGTTTCCGGGCTGCCGAACATCACGCCGATTTTCATGCGGATCTGGTTAATAAAGATCACCAGACAGTTGGCGTTTTTCACGTTACCGGTCAGTTTACGCAGCGCCTGTGACATTAAGCGGGCCTGCAGACCAACGTGGCTGTCGCCCATTTCGCCTTCAATTTCGGCTTTCGGTACCAGTGCCGCTACGGAGTCGACCACAATCACGTCCACTGCACCGGAGCGCACCAGGCTGTCACAGATTTCCAGCGCCTGCTCACCGGTATCCGGCTGCGACACCAGCAAGGTATCCAGATCGACACCCAGCTTTTCGGCATACAGCGGATCCAGCGCGTGTTCGGCGTCGATAATGGCAACGGTTTTGCCCATTTTCTGCGCCTGCGCCATGGCCGACAGACACAGGGTGGTTTTACCGGAGCTTTCCGGACCGTAGATTTCCACGATACGGCCCATCGGCAGGCCACCAATACCAAGGGCGATATCCAGCCCCAGAGAGCCGGTAGAAATGGCGGGAATGGCTTCGCGCGGTTGTTCGCCCATTTTCATAATGGCGCCTTTACCGAACTGACGTTCGATCTGGCTCAGGGCTGCGTCGAGGGCTTTCTGTTTGTTTGCGTCCATCGCTCTGTCCTTCAGGTAATCAGCAGGGAACTGCGCTGTGGTTTTCAGTATCCAGTGCGGCAACAACAAAGCACTGTAAATTTAACCAGTATTTAAGCACAGCTTATTTCTGCCGCCAACCCTTCTTTTGCCTGATTTTTCTAACAAGCCAGAAACCGGCACAACCCCTGAATGCCATGCACCACCGCCAAAGCCCGTACCTGCTGGCGGTTGCCGGGAAAATGACAGCATTCCACCAGCTGGTGGTCGGCGTTGCCCCAGGCAAACCACACCGTCCCCACGGGTTTTTCTGGCGAACCACCGCCGGGGCCGGCAATACCGCTGACCGCCACCGCCACATCCCCCAGGCTGTTATTCACCGCCCCGATCACCATAGCGCGCACGGTTTCCTCACTCACGGCACCATGCTGCTCAATAATGCCCGGCGGCACATTCAGGTAACGGATTTTGGCTTCGTTGGAGTAGGTCACAAAGCCGCATTCAAACCAGCCGGAGCTGCCGGCCACATCGGTTAAAGCACTGGCAATACCACCGCCGGTACAGGATTCCGCCGTTACCACGCGCAGCCCACGGCTTTGCAGAATATCGGCCAGCGCTTCAATTAATGGCTGTAATTCCGGTGTCATTTCAGTATCCCCACAGAATGCCCTACAATCCGCCCTCACTTTATCACGCCCATTCCCAGCCGGTCAGGATCGTTACCCATGAGTCAGGACAACAGCCAACACACGCCGATGATGCAGCAGTATCTGAAAATTAAGGCCGAGTTCGCCGATACGCTGTTGTTTTATCGCATGGGCGATTTTTACGAGCTGTTTTATAACGATGCCAAGCGTGCCGCCCAGCTGCTCGATATTACCTTAACCGCCCGCGGTCAGAGCGGTGGCGCCCCCATTCCGATGGCGGGCATTCCTTATCATTCCGCCGATAACTACATTGCCAAACTGGTGCGCGCCGGGGTATCGGTCGCCATTGCCGAACAGATCGGCGACCCGGCCACCAGCAAAGGGCCGGTGGAACGTAAAGTGGTGCGGGTGATTACCCCAGGCACGCTCACCGATGAAGCCTTTCTGGACGAACGCAGCGATAACCTGCTGGTGGCGCTGTGCTCACAGCAGCAGCGTCATGGCCTGGCGGTACTGGAGCTGAGCTCCGGACGTTTTTCGGTACTGGAAGTGGATGGCGAAGAAGCCCTGCTGGCGGAAATCGAACGCCTGCGTCCTGCCGAACTGTTGCTGAACGAAGATCAGCTGCTGCCCGCCAATCTGAACGAACGACAGGGCGCGCGCACCCTGGCTCCCTGGCATTTTGAAAGCGATACCGCCCTGCGCCTATTAACCACCCAACTGAAAACCCGCGATCTGCGCGGTTTTGGTTGTGAACAAATGAGTGTGGCCATCCGCGCGGCCGGCGCGTTGCTGCATTACGCCCAGGACACTCAGCGCAACAGCCTGCCGCATATCCGCTCGCTGCAGGTGGAACAACCCGACGACGCCATCATTATTGACCCGGCCAGCCGCCGCAATCTGGAAATCGACATCAACCAGAAAGGCGATACCCAGCACACGCTGGCGTGGATTATGGATAAAACCGCCACCGCCATGGGCAGCCGTCTGCTGAAGCGCTGGCTGAACCGGCCGCTGCGCGACCACAACCTGCTGCGCCAGCGCCAGGGCTTAATTGCCCAGTTGCAGGAACAATACGCCACCGAGGAACTGCACAGCAGTCTGAAACAGGTGGGCGATGTTGAACGGATTTTATCCCGCGTGGCACTGGGCTCGGCCCGGCCGCGCGATCTGGCCCGCCTGCGCGATGCCCTCAGCGTGGTGCCGGCGATCCGCAGCCAGCTGCAACGCCTCGACAGCACGCTGGCCAGCAACCTGCTGGAACGGGCGGTGGAGTTTCCCCACTGGGTGGAGCGGTTAAGCCAGGCCATTATTGATAACCCGCCGGTCGTCATCCGCGATGGCGGTGTGATTGCCGAAGGCTACGATGCCGAGCTGGACGAACTGCGTGGCTTAAGCGAAAACGCCGGCGATTATCTGGTGAAACTGGAAGAACAGGAAAAAGCCCGCACCGGTTTAAGCACCTTAAAAGTGGGCTACAACCGCGTGCATGGCTATTACATTGAAATCTCCAAAGCTCAGGCTGACCACGCGCCGGTGGAATACATCCGCCGCCAGACCTTAAAAAATGCCGAACGCTTTATTACCCCGGAACTGAAAACCTTTGAAGACAAAGCCTTAAGCGCCCGCAGCCGCGCCCTAACCCGGGAAAAAATGCTCTACGACGACATCGTACAGGCACTGGCTGACGAGCTGGTCGAGCTGCAGGTCTGTGCGGCGGCACTGGCCGAGCTGGACGTACTCAGCAACCTGGCAGAACGCGCCGACACCTTGCGCTTTGTGCAGCCGCAATTAACCGATGACGCCGTGCTCGACATTGAACAGGGCCGCCATCCGGTGGTGGAAAACCTGATCACCGACCCCTTCGTGGCCAACGACACCCGGCTCGACGGCCGAACCAATATGCAGATCATCACCGGCCCCAACATGGGCGGTAAATCCACCTATATGCGGCAGGTCGCACTGATTGTGCTGCTGGCGCACATCGGCAGCTATGTGCCGGCGCAGCGCTGTGAGCTGGGCCCGATCGACCGTATTTTTACCCGTATGGGTTCCTCCGATGACGTCGCCGGCGGCCGCTCCACCTTTATGGTGGAAATGACCGAAACCGCCAACATTCTGCACAACGCCACCGCCCAAAGCCTGGTATTAATGGACGAAGTGGGCCGCGGCACCAGCACCTTCGATGGCCTGTCACTGGCCTGGGCCAGTGCCGCCCATCTGGCGCAGAGCATTAACGCCTTCACCCTGTTCGCCACCCATTATTTTGAAATGACCGCGCTGCCGGAGCAGTTCAGCAATGTGGTGAACGTACATCTGAAAGCCACCGAACACGACGAGCGCATTATTTTCCTGCACGCGGTCGAGCAAGGCCCGGCCAGTCAGAGCTATGGCCTGCAGGTGGCGCAACTGGCCGGCGTGCCAGCCAAGGTCATTCAGGCCGCCAAAACCCAGCTGCAGCAACTGGAACAGGGCAATCATCAGCCATTGTCTGGCGCCCGCCCGGGCAGCAGCGCCGCCTCTGCTGCGGTGGCCGGCACATCCGGCTCAGGCTCGAAATCCGCCCAGCCGGCCCCGCAACCGCTGCAGAATGATCTGTTTGCCACCCAGCCATCGGCGCTGGAAGAACGACTGGCAGAGGTAAACCCCGATGACCTTAGCCCGCGTCAGGCGCTGGAATTGTTGTACGAACTGAAGCAACTGCAGTAACAATGCCACTTCGGTTCTAAGCACATAACCTTTCTTTCTGAGGGTTCGCCTTGCCCCCGGCCCGGCGCGCCCCTAGAATGCTGGGTTTTTACAACACCCGGAGGCGGCTTGCCGCCTGCCAGGAACCGGGGACCTGTACCGTTGACCAGCGATTTTAAGAGAGGCTCAGATGACGTTCGTCGTGACTGATAACTGCGTTAAATGTAAGTACACCGACTGCGTAGAAGTTTGCCCGGTTGATTGTTTCTATGAAGGCCCGAACTTTCTGGTGATTCACCCGGACGAGTGCATTGACTGCGCCCTGTGTGAACCGGAATGCCCGGCGGGAGCCATTTTTTCAGAAGACGAAGTCCCGTCCGGTCAGGAAGAATATATTGAACTGAACGCGGAACTGGCGGAAGTGTGGCCGAACATCACCGAGAAAAAAGAAGCTCTGGCGGATGCCGAAGAGTGGGACGGTGTGGAAGGCAAGCTGAAGTATCTGGAACGCTGAAGCCGGCAACCGGACACAGAGCATAAAAAAAGCTGCCAGTGGCAGCTTTTTTTATGGACGCATGGCTCAGCCGCAACAACCGTTCAGGACAGATCACCAAACAACGTGGCGGCATTCAGGCCCTGCTTTTCCATAATTTCGCGCAGGCGCTTCAGTGCTTCGACCTGAATCTGGCGCACCCGCTCGCGGGTTAAACCAATTTCCCGGCCCACATCTTCCAGAGTGCTGGTTTCATAACCACGCAGACCAAAGCGGCGTGATAAAACTTCGCGCTGTTTTTCCGGTAACTCTTCAATCCAGCGGGCCAGATTGTCCTGAATATCCTGATTCTGCAGTTCTACCCGCGGGTCATTAATGCGTTCATCCGCGATGGTATCCAGCAAGGATTTATCCGATGACGGGCCAATGGGGGTGTCGATGGAAGTCACCCGCTCGTTCAGTTTCAGCATGCGCTTTACATCTTCGACCGGCTTTTCCAGCAAAGCAGCAATTTCTTCGGCGCTGGGCTCGTGATCCAGCTTCTGGGTCAGCTCGCGGGCTGCACGCAGATAGACGTTCAGTTCCTTTACCACATGAATGGGCAACCGGATGGTGCGGGTCTGATTCATAATGGCCCGTTCAATGGTCTGACGGATCCACCAGGTGGCGTAGGTAGAAAAGCGGAAGCCGCGTTCCGGGTCGAATTTTTCCACCGCCCGGATCAGGCCGAGGTTGCCCTCTTCGATCAGATCCAGCAACGACAAACCACGGTTGAGGTAACGGCGGGAGATTTTTACCACCAGGCGCAGGTTACTTTCGATCATGCGCCGGCGCCCCATTTCATCGCCCTTACGGGCCAGGCGGGCGTAATGCACTTCTTCTTCCGCCGACAGCAACGGCGAAAAACCGATTTCATTCAGATACAGCTGTGTGGCATCCATGGTTTTCCAGGACGTGTCCACTGCAAAGCGTTCCGGTACTTCTTCGGCTGCTGCAGATTTCTCTGTTTCGGCCTCATCTTCATCGATCAGAGCCAGAGCATCCACATCATCAAAAACGTCTTCTTCACGAATATCGCGTTGCTGTACAGCCATGATCATTTCCGCCTGTTTCTGCTTGTCTGGCCTGAAAAACTGCTGTTCAGGCTGACAACTGATTATTTTTTATCCGCTCTGTCCGGACTTGCCGGGCAAATACCGGAGCGGATCAACCGGTTTACCGTTCTGCCGGATTTCAAAGTGCAGCATCACTTTATCGGTACCGGTAGAACCTATTTCGGCAATCTTCTGGCCCGCTTTAACAACTTCCTGCTCGCTGACCAGAATACGGCTGGCATGGGCATAGGCGCTCAGGTAGGTATCGTTGTGTTTTATGATCACCAGATTGCCGTAACCACGCAGCCCCTGACCGGCATACACCACGGTTCCGGCCGCCGCTGCCAAAACAGATTCTCCCAAAGCCCCCCCTATATCAATCCCCTTATTGACCGGTGTTTTGGTTGAAAAACGACCAGTCAAACGCCCGTTTGCCGGCCATTGCCAGCTTAATTCGGCACTGCTCTGAGGTTCCGCCGGGGGCGTATAAGTGGCGGCCGGCGGCGCTGGCAGCGTGGTCCGGGCGACGGCAGCAGGGCTGTCGGGTTTACTGGCCGGAGCAGGCTTGCTGACAGCAACGGCACGGGAGCGACCTGACACGTCAATTTTCTGACCCGGATAAATGGTATAGGGGCTATAAATAGAGTTAGCGCTCGCCAACTCCCGATAGTCGATTCCATAGCGCCAGGCAATCGAGTAAAGGGTTTCCCCACGCTCCACCTGATGGAAACCCGTCGCCGATTTCTCATTGCTGAACTTTCTTTCAACTGAGATGAATTCTCGTCCCGACAAGCAGCCTGACAAAAATGTAATTAATGTGACTAATGTGACAACTGCAAGGTGCTTCATTCTTGTCCACCAGTGGTTATTTTTTGACACCCGCGGCCAGCAGGTTTTTTCGTGTCCGGTGTACGCCGTTCATTAAGAACCAAAGACGCTATAAAAATATTTCTTATGAAAAAACAATCTTAAAAAGATGCACTTTTTCTGATTATTCGTCTGACTGCCTGTTTTTTACGACATTTCCCGCGAAAAAAACCTATCCGCTTTGCGTATTTGCGGAATTCGACAAGACTTCAGCTCTGGCCGGCGCCCGCTGCATGGTTCTGCGTTACGGCCGCCACCGCCCCGATCCTCTCAGCGTGCAAATCGTTTTGCCAGCCACTCCAGCGCCAGTACCAGACCAGCCCCCGCCAGCATCAGCACCAACGCCTGCAGCGTTTCCGCACTCCAGTGCGGCAGAATATTGACCTGCACCAGCGGCACCAGATCACCGCGACTGTCGATGCGGGTCGTCAGGGTCTCTTTCCATGGCCACACCTTAACCAGCGACCCCACCATAAAGCCGGTCAGCAATGCCAGCATGGCCTGATAGTAGTGGTGCAGCAACCAGCTGAGCAGACGGGTAAAACTGAGCAGGCCCAGCAGCGCACCGGCCGCAAATAAGCCCAGCACGCTGAACTCCAGCCCTTTTACGGCGCTGATAACCGGGGCGTACATGCCCATTAGCAGCAGCATAAAGCTGCCGGAAATACCCGGCAGAATCATGGCACAGATAGCGATGCTGCCGGCCAGAATCAGAGTCACCGGGTTCAGAGGCAGTTCCGTTGGTGTGGCCGAACTGATCAGGGCTGCCGTAACGGCACCCGCAGCCAGAAACAGCAGAACAGCGGCCGACCAGCGCTGAATTTCGCGCCCCATATGCCAGCAGGCAGCAATAATAAGGCCAAAAAAGAACGCCCACACCAGCACCGGGTGATTGACCAGCAGGTAATGGATACCACGCGCCAACGTCACAATGGCCAGCAAAATGCCGCTGCCGAGGGTTAATAAAAAGGTGCCGTTAATCGCCTGCCAGAAGGCCCGCGGCCCCTGCCGGAACAGAGTACGTACGGCGTTCAGGTTAACGCTTTTAATAGAATCCAGCAGTTCGGTATAAATGCCGGTAATAAACGCGATGGTGCCGCCGGAAACACCGGGCACTACGTCGGCAGCGCCCATCGCCAGACCTTTCAGAAATAACCAGAGGTATTGCATGCGTTGTCTTAAATCCTTAGCTGAAGTTTCAGCGCTGCACACCGGGCAGAAAGGGCACAAACCGTACGCTTTCCAGGGTTTTACGGCTGAAGTTGTCGCCCTGGCGGGTTATGAGTACCAGTTTTTGCTCCTGGCTGCCCACCGGCATAATTAAACGGCCGCCATCGGCCAGTTGTTGTAGCAGTGAATCCGGTACCGCATCGGGTGCCGCGGCAGCCAGAATACCGTCATAGAGGCCATATTCGGGCCAGCCCCAGGTGCCATCGGAGAGTTTCAGCCGCACATTACGGTAATTCAGCTGTTGCAGGCGCTGGCGTGCTTTCAGATGCAGCGGCTCAATCCGCTCCACACTGTACAGCGTACCCACCAGCGGGCTTAACACCGCGGTCTGATAACCCGAGCCGGTGCCGATTTCCAGCACCCGCGCTAACGGGCCAGCTTCCAGCAGCACTTCCGTCATGCGCGCCACCGTTAAGGGCTGGCTGATGGTCTGGCCATGGCCGATCGGCAGGGCGGTATCTTCATAGGCCCGGTGTGCCAGTGCTTCATCGACAAACAGGTGGCGCGGGGTCTGGGCGATTACATCCAGCACCGCCTGACTGCGGATACCGCTGTCACGCAGGCGTTGCACCAGCCGGTTGCGGGTGCGCTGCGAGGTCATGCCGATGCCGGTCAATAACTGGTCATTCACAGGGCGGTGTCCGGAAAGACTTCCTGCAGCATCGGCAAGGCGCTGTGACGGGTCATATCCATCTGAATCGGAGTAATGGAAACCCGACCCTGCTCGATGGCGTGAAAATCCGTGCCGGGGCCAGCGTCGGCCACCTCGCCGGCGGCAGAAATCCAGTAGCATTCTTTGCCGCGCGGATTAATCGTCTGGACCGGATTATCGGAACGCTGGCGATGACCAAGACGGGTCACTTCAATGCCGGTCAGATCCGCATAAGGACGATCAGGAACATTGATATTAATCACGGAGTTTGGCGGCAGCTGCAGACAGTTCAGTTGCGGCAGGATGTCCAGCAACACCTGAGCCGCGGTATCAAAATGGCGGCGGCCGCAGAGCGAGACCGCAATGGGGGTTTTATCCAGAAACCGGCCTTCGGTGGCGGCCGCGACGGTGCCGGAATACAGCACATCGTCGCCCAGATTGGCGCCCGAATTGATGCCGGCAATGACCCGTTCGCACTGATCTTTAAAGAAGGTATTAATTCCCAGATGCACACAGTCGGTGGGCGTACCGTTAATGCTGATAAAGCCATTGTCCATAGACAGCGGATGCAATGGCCGGTCCAGCGTTAAGGAATTACTGGCGCCGCTGCGGTCACGGTCGGGGGCCACCACCATGACGCGGTGGCCGGCCTGAGTTAACGCCTGCGCTAAAGTGCGCAACCCGGGTGCGTGTACACCATCATCATTCGACAGCATCAGATTCATGCGTACCAAGCCGCTCGGGCTCCTCGGTTTTTGTTATTTCACGGAGTACAGAGGTCGCATAATAACCGGCAGGCAGGGAAAAGGTGAGCATTAAATCGACACTTTCCGGGTTGTCCTGACCTTGCTGCCATTGCCAGCGCAGTTGCTCCGGCACAGCACTCAGCGCCCGCCTCTCCTGTTTCAGACCGGCGTGCTCCAGCCCGTCGCACAGCAGTGGCAACTGCCCGGCGACGGCTGTTTCCAGCGCCAGTACCTCATCGGTGCTGCTCAGACGGCCACGCCCCCACAGCGGCCCGGTCGGCAGGCCTTGTTCATCACGGACTTCACCGGCCAGGGTTTGGCCCCACAGCCCCTGCCGGATGCGCTCAGCCAGAACGTTGTTAAACAGCAGTGACCGCACGGCCGACAGATAAATGCTTTTCTTGCCCGGGTTACGTACACGAATTTCACCCGCCAGCATGGCGCGGCCGGCTTCGATATTGCCGCCGTCATGGCCGAAACGCTGCTCACCAAAATAGTTCGGTACGCCGAGGGTTTTAATCTGTGCCAGATTGGCTTCCACCGCCGCTTTATCGCCCTCAAACCGACGCAACAACAGGGTAAAACGGTTGCCCAGCAGGTCGCCGCGGCGCAGTTTTTTGCTGTGCCGGCTCTGGCTGAGCACGGTCATTTCAGCGTCGTTCAGCACACTGAAATCCGGCTCCTGCACCCGCGGCAGATAAATGCTGAACCACTGCCGGGTAATGGCATGGCGGTCTTTCAGACCGGCGTAGCCGACATCCATTTCCTTTACTCCGGCCAGCGCGGCCAGCTTCTTGGCAATCCAGGCGGTATTGGCGCCGTTCTTTTCAATATGCAGCCAGACGTGCTCGCCCTCACCGCAGGGCAGAGCCTGCGGGATTTCTTCGACCCGGAAATCCTCGTTGTGCTGCTTCAGCAGGGCGTGGGCGCCGGTGGCCGGATAGGCCTGCGGCCAGTCAGGCAAGGCGCTGCCGGCTGACGGATTGGAAATGGGTGCCGGGTTGATGCTGGTTTCGGAGTTCATAAATGCTCTGCGGTTAATAGCAGCACCACCGCTTCCACGGCGATGCCTTCTTTGCGGCCGGTAAAGCCGAGCTTTTCAGTGGTGGTGGCTTTGACGTTAATATCGTCCAGCCGTACCTGCAGATCCGCGGCGATGTACTCGCGCATGGTCTGAATGTGCGGGGCCATTTTCGGCGCCTGGGCAATGATGGTGATATCGGCGTTACCGACCCGGTAGCCCTTGTCGTGAATCAGGCTAACCACATGGCGCAGCAATACCCGGCTGTCGGCACCGGCATAAGCGGCATCGGTATCGGGAAAGTGCTGACCGATATCACCCAGCGCCGCCGCACCCAGCAGGGCATCGGCCAGCGCATGCAGGGCTACGTCGCCGTCGGAGTGGGCGACCAGGCCGCGCTCATAAGGGATCTGCACGCCGCCGATGGTAATAAAACTGCCTTCGCCGAAGGCGTGGACATCAAAGCCATGACCGATGCGCATACTGGGGCTCCGCTCTGTTCAGGATTGAGTTAAAAACAACGACGCCAGCGCCAGATCTTCCGGCCGCGTCACTTTGATATTATCGGCCCGGCCTTCCACCAGCTGTGGTGTCAGGCCCAGCTGCTCCAGCGCCGAAGCTTCATCCGTAACCGTCAGCCCCTGCGCCAGACAGGTCTGCAGCGCCTGCCGCAACTGGGCGAAACGGAACACCTGTGGGGTTAAGGCATGCCAGAGCTGTTCGCGCTCAACGGTGTGGTCAATCACCACCTGCCCGTTATCAACCCGGCCGCGTTTCATGGTATCGCGTACCGGGGAGGCCAGAATGGCACCCGGGTCAGCAAGATTGCCGAGTAATTTATCGAGGTCGCTGTGGCGCAAACAGGGCCGCGCCACATCGTGTACCACCACCCAGTCGTCGGCGGCCGCCAGCCCGTCCAGCGCCACCAGTCCGTTCAGTACCGAATGACAGCGCTCACTGCCGCCGTCGGCGCGGATAATACGGGCATCACCGGCATAGTCGCTGGACGGCCAATAGGGATCCGCGGGGGATAACACCAGCACCAACTGCGCAAAACGGGGATAACTGAGCATCACCTGCAGGGTGTGGTCGATCAGCAAACGGCCCTGCAGCGGCAGATATTGCTTGGGACGGTCGGCCTGCATGCGACTGCCGACGCCGGCCGCCGGCAGAATAGGCCAGAAGCGCGGACTGCTCATGGGCGCTCCGGCGGATCAACAAATAAAATAAAGCTTTCACCGTCGCGCACCAGCCCCAGTTCTTCGCGGGCTTTTTCTTCCAGCAGCGAGGTGCCATCGCGCAGGTCCTGCACCTCGGTAAATAAACCGTCGTTTTCGGCCTGCTGCACGGCGTTATCCTGTTGCAACTGCTGGATACGGCGCTCAAGGGCATTATTGGCCACCACCCCGCTGGCGCCGAACCACAGCCGGTATTGCAGCAGCACGAACAGCAGCAGCGGAAACAGCCACCAGAAGGATCGTAAGGGTTGCAGCAGGCGGGTGAACATAATCCTTGCTCTTATTATTCCGGTGATACGAACAAAAAACGGGCCTAAGCCCGTTTTTGATAGCCGTAATGCTTACTGGCCTTTGATCTCAGAACGACCTTTGTACGGGGCTTTGGCACCCAGCTGTTCTTCGATACGCAGCAGACGGTTGTACTTGGACACACGGTCGGAGCGGCACAGAGAACCGGTCTTGATCTGACCCGCGGCAGTACCCACCGCCAGGTCGGCGATGGTGCTGTCTTCGGTTTCACCGGAACGGTGAGAAATAACCGCGGTGTAGCCGGCGTCTTTGGCCATTTTGATGGCGTCCAGCGTTTCGGACAGCGAGCCGATCTGGTTGAACTTGATCAGAATGGAGTTACCGATGCCTTTCTCGATACCTTCTTTCAGGATCTTGGTGTTGGTTACGAACAGGTCGTCGCCCACCAGCTGAACTTTGGCACCCAGTTTTTCAGTCTGGTATTTCCAGCCGGCCCAGTCAGATTCGTCCTGACCATCTTCGATGGACACAATCGGGTACTGCGCACAAAGCTCAGCCAGATAATCGGAGAACTGCTCGGCAGTGAAAACCTTGCCTTCGCCTTTCAGATCGTACTTGCCGTCTTTGTAGAATTCAGACGACGCACAATCCAGCGCCAGGGTCACATTGCTGCCCAGCTCGTAACCGGCCGCAGCCACGGCTTCTTTAATAGCCGCCAGCGCATCAGCGTTAGACGCCAGGTTCGGTGCAAAACCACCTTCGTCACCGACGGCGGTGTTCAGGCCTTTGCTGCTTAATACTTTTTTCAGCGCATGGAAAATTTCAGCGCCACAACGCAGGGCTTCAGCAAAAGTAGGCGCGCCCACCGGCTGCACCATAAATTCCTGAATATCGACGTTGTTATCCGCGTGCTCACCGCCGTTGATGATGTTCATCATCGGTACCGGCATGGAGTACACGCCCGGGGTGCCGTTGATATCAGCGATGTGTTGGTACAGTTCCACGCCTTTGGCAGCCGCAGCGGCTTTGGCAGCGGCCAGCGACACGGCCAGAATGGCGTTAGCGCCCAGCTTGGATTTGTTCTCGGTGCCGTCCAGCGCCAGCATGGCGTCGTCCAGCGCGCGCTGGTTGGTGGCATCCATACCCAGCAGAGCGTTTTTAATGTCGCCGTTCACGTTCGCAACGGCTTTCAGTACGCCTTTGCCCAGGTAACGGGATTTATCGCCGTCACGCAGTTCCAGAGCTTCACGGGTACCGGTAGACGCGCCACTCGGAGCACAGGCAGTACCAAAAAAACCGCCTTCCAGAGTAACGTCCGCTTCAATGGTCGGGTTGCCGCGTGAGTCCAGCACTTCGCGTGCTTTGATATCAATAATCTTCGCCATGCTTGTCTCCACAATCAGAGGCTTTTTATTAAATAGTTAACTTAACGGGATTCTTTATGCGCGAACGCAGCACCGATAAAGGCCTGGAACAAACCATGCCCATCACGCGGTGTGGAGGTAAATTCCGGGTGGAACTGACAGCCCACAAACCATGGGTGATCCGGTACTTCCACCACTTCCACCAGCTCGCCGTCGACGGAACGACCGGCAATGCGCAGACCGGCTTTTTCCAGTTCCGGTACCAGCGAGGAGTTCACTTCGTAACGGTGACGGTGGCGCTCGACAATCAGTTCTTTGCCATAGGCTTGAGCGGTGGTGGAACCCGGCAACAGCACACATTCCTGACCACCCAGACGCATGGTGCCGCCGAGGTCAGATTGTTCACTGCGGGTTTCCACTTTGCCGGAAGCGTCCTGCCATTCGGTAATTAAGCCCACCACCGGGTGCTGGGTGTCCTGGGTAAATTCGGTCGATTGCGCATCGGCCCAGCCCACCACGTTACGGGCGTACTCGATTACGGCCACCTGCATACCCAGGCAGATGCCCAGGTACGGGATTTTGTTCTCACGGGCGTACTGCACGGTGCGGATTTTGCCTTCCACGCCACGGTTACCGAAACCACCCGGTACCAGAATAGCGTCGACATCGGCCAGCATATCAGTGCCTTTACGCTCAATGTCTTCGGCATCGATATAACGCACATTCACCTTGGCGCGGTGCTTGATACCGGCATGGTCAATGGCTTCGATCAGTGACTTGTAGGCGTCCAGCAGATCCATGTACTTACCGACCATGGCGATGGTGACGGATTTTTCCGGGTTCAGCTTGGCGTCGGCCACCGCATCCCACTCGGACAGGTCGGCCGGGCCACAGGCCAGATCAAACTTCTCAACAATCAGATCGTCCAGGCCGTAGTCGTGCAGCATGCGCGGAATTTTGTAGATGGTGTCGGCGTCTTCCAGCGGGATAACGGCGCGCTCTTCCACATTAGTGAACAGAGCGATTTTCTTCAGCGACGACGCATCAATTTTGTGGTCAGAACGGCAGATCAGCACGTCCGGCTGCAAACCGATGGTGCGCATTTCTTTAACCGAGTGCTGCGTCGGCTTGGTTTTGGTTTCACCGGCGGTGGCAATGTACGGCACCAGCGTCAGGTGCAGCGACAGCGCCCGACGTGAACCCAGCTCTACTTTCAGCTGACGTACGGCTTCCAGGAACGGCTGCGATTCGATATCGCCCACGGTGCCACCGATTTCCACCAGTGCCACATCGGAACCTTCCGCACCTTCCAGCACCCGGCGTTTGATTTCGTCGGTGATGTGCGGAATCACCTGCACGGTACCGCCCAGATAATCGCCACGGCGCTCTTTGGCCAGCACGTCGGTGTAAATACGACCGGTGGTGAAGTTATTGCGGCGCGACATGGTGGTGCGGATAAAGCGCTCGTAGTGGCCGAGATCGAGGTCGGTTTCAGCGCCGTCGTTGGTGACGAACACCTCACCGTGCTGGAACGGGCTCATGGTACCCGGATCGACGTTAATGTAGGGGTCCAGCTTGAGCATGGTGACCTTCAGGCCACGGGCTTCAAGAATGGCCGCCAGCGAGGCCGAGGCGATGCCTTTTCCCAAAGAAGAAACAACACCACCTGTAACGAAGATAAATCGGGTCATAAAGGGTCCGCAATACGAGAAATGATTACAATACGGAAGGCGATTAACCTTCGCTTAAGATGGGAGGGCAGAATACCAGAAGAGGTACGCAGGGTAAATTCAAAAGGCCTGACATGCGGCGCGATTCAGCGCTGACAATTTCCACACGAATAATAAGCATCCGGCACCCGGCGAACTCTTTTGGCCGGGCCCGGTCTACACTGGCTGTCTGAATTCACCCCTTGTTCTGATTCTGCGGAAATTTTATGCGATTACTCCGGGCCCTGTTGTTGCCCAGCCTGTTCCCCACCCTGTTGTTGTCGTTACCGGCTCAGGCCACCGAAGTCAGCCATGAAGAAGACTTACCACCGGCGGTGCCGGTAACCGCCACGGCGGATACCGCGGCAGCTGAACCGGCGCCGGATACGGCCGCACCGGCAGCCGTCACCGTGCCGGCGCCCCTGGCAGAGGTATCGCCCACTCCGGCCGCATTCAGTCTGCTCGGCAGCGAGATTGCTGCAGGCCAGTTCCGCACCCTGTTCTGGAGCCCGGGCCAGTCATTCGCCAGCATTGATACCCCGGTGCCGGTGCTGGT
Source organism: Venatoribacter cucullus (assembly GCF_016132445.1). Classification (NCBI taxonomy): domain Bacteria; kingdom Pseudomonadati; phylum Pseudomonadota; class Gammaproteobacteria; order Oceanospirillales; family Oceanospirillaceae; genus Venatoribacter; species Venatoribacter cucullus. Next base: position 2,349,549 of record NZ_CP046056.1, read on the forward strand.
CGCGCGCGGCCAGAAGCCCGGCCCGGTGTTATGCCTGACTGCGGCCCTGCATGGCGATGAGCTGAACGGCATTGAGATGGTGCGGCGACTGATGTACCAGCTGAATCCGCGCAGCATGAATGGCACCGTCATCGGCGTACCCATTGTTAATCTGGACGGCTTCCGCCGCGGCAGCCGCTATCTGGCCGACCGCCGCGATCTGAACCGTTATTTCCCCGGCAACCCGCGCGGCAGCGCCGCCGACCGCATTGCCCACTCGCTGTTTCAGCAGGTGATTACCCCGCACTGCCAGTTTCTGGTCGACCTGCACACCGGCTCACTGAAACGTACCAACCTGCCGCAGATCCGCGGCGACCTCAGCCATGAGCCGGTGTTTGATTTCAGCCGTCATTTCGGTGGCATTACCGTTCTGCACGGCGGCGGCGCCAAAGGCACACTGCGCCGCGCCGCAGTGGATGCCGGCATCCCCACGGTGACGCTGGAAGCCGGTGGCCCCAATGAACTGATCGAAAGCGCGGTGGATGGCGGCGTCAAAGCGCTGGAAACCCTGCTGCAGAATCTGAATATTCAGCCCACCATGCGTTTCTGGGGCGCGCCACAACCGGTGTTTTACCATTCCGACTGGGTGCGCGCCGACCAGGGCGGCATTCTGATGTCGGCCGTTACACTGGGGGCAACGGTCAAAGAAGGCGAAATTCTTGGCCGCGTGGTGGACCCGGTCAGCAACACCGGCAGCGACATTGTGGCGCCCTTCGCCGGCCGGGTGATCGGCATGGCGGCGAATCAGGTGGTGCAGACCGGCTTTGCCGCCTACCACATTGGCGTCCAGAAAGCGGCCGAGGAAGTGCAGCAAGACGCCAGAAATGTGCCCGTTACCGATAGCGCACCGGCTCCGACGCTGGCGCCGGCGGACGAAGAAGCCGCGCCGGCAGCCGGTGAATGCGACGAAAACTGTTAACCCGCCACCGTCTATGCGCTGAGATTGTCCACGCTGCAGGTCTTTTCAGCTAAACTCCGGCTCTGTCAGAGTTTCACGGAAACCTCATGAACCCCTCAACGCTTATCGGCATGCTGGGCGCGCTGGTCTTACTGGCCAGCGTGCTGTTTTTTTCCGCCTCCGACCCGATGCTGTACGTCAATCTGCCCGGCCTCGGCATCGTATTGTTCGGCACCCTGGCGGCCACCTTTATCAGCTACCCGCTCAGTGAAGTACTGCGTATTTTCCGCCTGTTCGGCATTATTCTGCGCAACGAAAAACTCTACTCCAATGACGATATTGAAGAACTGGTGCGCATCTCACGTCTGTGGATGAACGGTAATCTGGCCGCGGTAGAACGCGAGCTGGAACGGGTGCATAACCCCTTTCTGCGCACTGGCGTGCAACTGATGATCGACATGACGCCGGAACAGGACATTCTGGATTTTATGAACTGGCGCATTACCCGCCTGCAGGCCCACGAACACGCCGAAGCGCAACTGTTCCGGGTGATGAGCAGCTTTGCCCCCGCCTTCGGCATGATTGGCACCCTGGTCGGCTTAATCAACATGATGCAGCACCTGGGTGATGGCAATATGGCCAGCATCGGTCAGCAACTGGCGGTGGCGCTGATCACCACTTTTTACGGCATTCTGCTCGCCAACCTTATTTTCAAACCCGTGGCCGTAAAGCTGGAACGCCGTACCGAACAGCGCCTGATTCTGATGCACATGGTCACCCAGGGTATCAGCATGATGTTCAGTAAAAGCAGCCCCGCCTTAATGCGCGAAACCCTGCGTACCTTCGTGGCCAACTATGAAGACGAACTGCGTTCTGATCACGTTCCGGCCCGGCCACACCGCCCACGTCCGACCCGGCAACAGGGCAATTCATGAGCGACGCAGAAGCGCCCCGTAAGCGCCAGGCCCAGCTCGGCATTCCCCTGACCGACAGTGGCGAAGAAGACAGCTGGCTGATTACCTATCTGGATACCATCACCCTGCTGCTGGTGATGTTTGTGGTAATGCTCGCCCTCAGCGATGGCAAAGGCCCGGGCGATGGTCCGGGTGATGACAGCGGTGCCGATAATCAAAGTGAAGGACTGTTGCTGCACGACAGCGGCCCGGCCGCCATCGCCCTGGGGCAACCGGAACCCGGCCCGCAGGTCAGTACGCCCACCACCACGCCACTGGTAGACCAGAGCCTGCTCAGTGGCCTGAGTGATGACGTGGAAGTGGTCTACGAAGAAGGCAAAGTCAGCTTCCGCATCAGCAGCGAAATCCTGTTCGCCTCGGCGGGCGCCGAACTGGAAGACAGCGGTTACCGGGCGCTGGATCCGTTAATTCCAATTCTGCAGGCATCCCCGCACACCGTGGCCGTAGCCGGCCACACCGATAACCTGCCGATTAATACCTCCCGTTTTCCTTCAAACTGGGAACTGTCGGCCGCCCGCGCCGGTAGCGTGATCCGCTATTTAATAGAAAGTGGGGTTGATCCGGCGCGCCTGCGCGCCGAAGGCTATGCCGATACGCGGCCGCTAACCGCCAACGACAGCGACAAGAGCCGCGCCCAGAACCGCCGGGTAGAACTGACGCTGGAAAGCCAGCCCTGATTCTTTGTAGCCTGCGGCCACTGGCTTAGCCGTCATCTTATGCCAGCCCTTTAGGCTGGTTTGCTGCCTTTGGCCACTGGGCAGGCCGCCGTTGGCGGCCTGATGCGGGGCTCCGCCCCCGCGCCCCGGATGTGGGGATCTTATCCCCACGCCCCTGCTTTTGCGCTGTATAGCACGTATATCCTCATTCACCGTCATTGCCGACGGTCACGGATCGTAAGGCGCGTCGTGCGCCACGATCCTCGCCCGGTCCATCCGGGCGGGCCTGTCAATAACGCTTCATTTCGGCGTGCTATAGGCGCGATTCAAACCGCAGCGGCAATGCCGGCATGGTTTTATTGAGCGCGCTCTGCGCGAAAACCAAAAACCAAAAACCAAAAACCAAAAACCAAAAACCAAAAACCAAAAGAAAATATCCGGCCACAGGCCGCAAAAATCTATTCAGGTTACTGCGGTTTTCCCGGCCCATTCGTTCCAGCCCGCAGATAAAAAAATACGGTAGCCATGCCCGGATGATTCCGGGCAAGGATCGTGGCACAGGACGTGCCTTACGATCCGTTGGCTTAACCGGATTTTTTTAGCCAGGATCAGCTGGAACGCGGGCCAGAGGGGTTCGCAAGGGGATACCTCCCCTTGCAATACCAGCGGCCGAAGGCCGCAATAGCTGCCACGCAGTGGCAGCCAACCAGCCCGGCAGGGCTGGCAAACAACTAGGGTGTATCCGCCGATACGCGAAACCGCCCCACCAGCTGCTGCAAACTCTGGCTGGCATGCCGCACACTGCCGGCACTGGCCTGCAACTCCTCCATCACCATTGCCAGCTCGGCTCCTGCCGCTTCGACCTGACGGATTGAGACGCCGTAGAAATGGCTGTGCTCACTGAGATGATTCATCAGGTCAAACATCCGCTGCACTGCCTGCTGCAACCCGGCATTATCGCTGCCGGCCGCTTCTGCCGCGCGCAGGCGCTGGTCCACTTCCTGCACGCCGGTTTCCATAAACTCGACGGCAGCCCGGGTTTCGTCCTGCAGGCCGGCCACGGTTTGCTGAATATCCGATGCGGCCTCGGCGGTGCGGCTGGCCAGTGACCGCACTTCACCGGCCACCACGGCAAAACCACGCCCGGCGTCACCGGCCCGGGCCGCTTCAATGGCGGCATTCAGGGCCAGCAGGTTGGTCTGACTGGTGATGTCAGTAATCATCGCGACGATGTCACCAATGGCGCGCATGCGGCTGTCGAGGCTCTGTACCCGTTGCGCGGTGGTGTCGACCACGGTACGGATACTGAGCGTACCGGCCTGCGCTTCTTCAAAGCGCTGGCGGGCATCCTGCACCACCTCATCCATGGCGTTTTTCATAACCTGAGCGGTGGCCGAGGCTTCCTGAATATCGCTCAGCTGTTGCTCCACCAGCCCCAGCATTTTGCCGATCACGGTACGGACTTCCTCACTGGTGTGATGTGCCTGTCCGGTACGGCTGAGCATTTGTTCGTTGCGCTCCTGCACCAGCGCGGTGGTGGTTTTTACCTGCCCCATAATGCCATCGAGGCTGTCGAGAAAACTGTTGATCCAGCGCCCCATGCCACCGGTTTCATCGCGCGCCAGTTGGCCGGTATCCAGTCGTTGCTGCAGGTTGCCCTCACCTTCCGCCAGAGTACGGATCAGCCGGGTGGTGGTGCGCAACCGCTGTGCCACCAGACGCGGCCCGGTACTGGCAAACACCCAGACCGAAGCCAGCAACAGCAGGCTGTTGAGGGCCAGCGTCGGCCATAAACCAAAGGGCGAAAAATGTTGCAGCAAGGTGGTGGTTCCCAGCAACCCCAGCACCGTCAGCAGATAGGTTTTGATCAGGCCAACACTGACCGAGCGGCGCCGGTACACCTCTTCCAGATCGCCTTCACACATCATGCCCCAGCGGTCGGGCGAGCCAGGCAGCTGAAAGGTCACCCCTTTGCCGATCACCGGAATATGGCGGTAATCGGAATACCCGGGGTAGCGCACAAACAGGTTGCTGCCATGGGCAATGGTTTCGCGTACGCCCGGGTGCAGCTCGCCGGTGGCCGGGTCGGTAAAGCGCAGCTCCAGTTCGGTATGCTCTTTTACCCGCACCGTGCCCCAGCGCGTGTGTATGCCCTGTTTCAGGTTTTCACCATGACTGAAGGTGCTGTCTTCAAAGCGCGAACGCGACAGCGCCGTGCCCGGCTGAATGTCGGGGTCAAAGGACGACTGCACCATAAACAAATAGTTATCGCCGGATTCCGGATACACATGGCCGGCTTCGCGCTGAATCAGATCACCAATCACATCATTGGGAATGCGCGCACACAGGCACAGCTGGCGGCCATCGTCACTTTGCCAGGGCTGATAAAACATCAGCGTTACGGCATCGTGAAAAGAGGACACCGATGGCCCCAGCTGCAGGGTCACCGGGTCGCGGTACGGGCCATGCAAAAAGGGCTGCTGCAAGCCACGCGCTAAGGCCCGCTGCAGCGTCTCAGTGGCGTGGGTTTTGCCGCTGCGGCCGCTTGCGGTAGACACCAGCACGGAACCCCGGGCGTCCAGTACCAGTAATTCAGAACTGTCGCGCAGCTGCTGGTGGCGGCGCTGCAGCAATTCCGGCCACTGGCGGGCATCGGCACCACTGAGCTGACGGCTGAGTTCCTGCAGTTGCTGCCAGTGGTTATCCGTCCATTGCTGCAGCAAACGCACCCGGGTAGCGGCGACACCGGTAAAAATCTCTTCCACCACCGGATACAGATTGCGGTTCAGCCAGCACGACCAGCCCAGCCGCCACTTATTATTCGGGCCAGCCCAGGGCAGCCAGTGCTGCTCAGCGGCAGACAGATTCATCGGGCGGTACAACTCAGACATAGCACTCTCCGCAGCAATCACAACGGCCTGCTGACAGAAAAGTCAGGCCACGTGAAGAGTCTAATACAAAGGCATGAGCTGCCGGAGAACCCCGGCCGACAGAGTCGACAATAACCGGGCAGGCATAAGCACATAACCAAAAAACAGTATTAAGAGGGTGCCGAATCCTTACAATAACGGCCTTTTACTCAGGGAGTAGCCTTATGCCCCGACCCTCTGCCCCGGCCTTGCTGCCGATGTTGTTATTTCTGGCCACCTTTATTGGCAGTGGCCTGTACTTTCAGGCCGCTGGTGCTGACTTTGCCTTTTATAAAATCCCGGCGCCGGTCGCGATTTTGCCGGCCATCGTGCTGGCTTTGCTGCTGGCGCGCGGCAGTATTAATGCGCGGGTTGAAACCTTTGTGCGCGGCTGCGCCGAACCCACCCTGGTGACCATGCTGCTGATCTTTCTGCTGGCCGGTGGTTTTGCCAGCACCGCCAAGGCCATCGGTGGCGTCGATGCCACGGTGAATCTGGGCCTGAGCCTGATTCCGCCGGCGCTGATTCTGCCCGGCCTGTTTGTGATGACGGCCTTTATGGCCACCGCCATGGGCACGTCCATGGGCACCATCGCCGCCGTAACCCCCATTGCCGCCGGGCTGGCCGGCGCCACCGATCTGCCGCTGCTGCTGACGGTCGGCACGGTGATGGGCGGGGCGATGTTCGGCGATAATTTATCGGTAATTTCCGACACCACCATTGCCGCGACCCGCACCCAGGGCTGCTCGATGATGGATAAGTTCCGGCTTAATTTCCGGCTGGCCCTGCCTGCCGCCCTGCTGACGTTACTGTGGCTGTACTGGCAAGGCAGCAGCACCCACATTGAAGCTCCGGGTGATAGCAACCTGTGGCTGATTCTGCCGTATTTAACCGTTCTGATTCTGGCCCTGAGCGGGCTGAATGTGATTGTGGTACTGCTGTGCGGCATTCTTCTGGCCGGCGTCAGCGGGCTGTGGCTGCAGCCTGAGTATTCGGTGGCGCGCTGGGCGCAGGATATTTATGCCGGTTACGACAGCATGCAGGAAATTTTTATGCTGTCGCTGCTGATCGGCGGGCTGGCGGCCATGATGCAGGCCGGTGGCGGGCTGGCCTGGCTAGCCGGACAGATTGACCGCCTCAGCCGCAGCACGAATAACCCACAAGCACACCGGCGCGCCGGCGAGTTCAGCATCAGCCTGGCGGTGGCGCTGTCCAACCTCTGCACCGCCAACAATACCGTGGCGATTCTGCTCAGTGGCGCACTGGCCAAAGACATTGCCGGTCGTTACGGCGTTGCCCCCAGCCGCAGTGCCAGCCTGATGGACTCGGTGTCTTGTGTGGTGCAGGGCATTCTGCCCTACGGTGCGCAGATGCTGCTGGCAGCCTCAATTGCCGGGCTGTCACCGCTGCAACTGGTGGGCACGGTGGTGTACTGCTGGTTACTGGGATTAATGGTGGTGGTATCGGTGCTGTTTAACTGGCCCAAAACGCCAGCCACCCGTACGGCTACCGCCACCCCGCCAGTGGTTTAAACCGGGTTATCGACGTCGATAAATTCCACCAGCAGGTCAAATTCCTGCTGCAGATATTCTCCCAGCGCCTTCACGCCATAGCGCTCGGTGGCGTGATGGCCGGCGCTGAAAAAATGGGTGCCGGTTTCACGCGCTAAATGCACCGCCGGCTCGTTGATTTCGCCGGTTAAAAAGGCATCGACCCCGGCGTTCACCGCCGCCTGCAAATACCCCTGAGCGGCACCGGTACACCAGCCGATGGTTTCGATTACATCGGTTTCTTCACCAATGTGCAGCGGCTGGCGCTGCAGCGCCTCGCCCAGCAACTCACTGAATTCGCGCGCCGTCATCGGCTGCGGCAAACGGCCGATTAAACCGGGCATGGTTGAGTCTTCTTCACTTAACGGCCCATCAATCTGCAGATTCAGCACATCGGCCAGCTGTACGTTATTGCCATACACCGGATGACTGTCGAGGGGCAGATGGTAGGCGATCAGGTTAATGTCGTTGGCCAGCAAGGCTTTCAGACGTTCGCGTTTAATACCGGTAACGCGCTCGTCTTCGCCTTTCCAGAAATAACCATGGTGTACCAGAATGGTGTCAGCCCCCCGTTCAATGGCGGCATCCACCAGCGCCTGACTGGCGGTAACGCCGGTCACGATATGGCCAATATGTTCATGCCCTTCCACCTGCAGACCATTGGGGCAATAGTCGCGGAACTTAGCGGTTTGCAGAATGGTATCCAGATGCTTCAGCAGGGTGCGGCGCTCGATCATAGTGGTGTTCTCTGTGGGGTCGGTTAGCGGCGGTTCTGGTACTATGCCGTTTTATTGGGCAGTTTATGGTGATGGGGGTTTTCCGGCAAATGCGTCCGCTGAGTTCGTTACTGCAGTCTTTGGTTATTCCGGCCCTGATCGGCTGCATTGCTGCGCTGGCTATTTTGCTGTGGGCACCGCACTGGGTGACAGCACCACAGCCGCTGACGGATCCGGTTAGCGGGGAATCCATCACCTCACCTGCCACCATGGCGGCAGCGATGGCCGGCCCGGTCAGCTATGCCGATGCGGTGGAAAAAGCCGCGCCAGCGGTGGTAAATATTTACACCCGCACCCTGGTGCGCCGGGAGCGGCATCCGATTTTTGATGACCCGTTATTCCAGCGCTTTTTCGGCCGCAATCCGGAACCCGATCAACGCATTCAGTCCAGCCTCGGCTCCGGCGTGATTATGGCCGCCGAGGGTTATGTGCTGACCAATAACCATGTGATTCACGGCGCCGATGAAATTGTGGTGGCGCTGCGCGATGGCCGCGAAGCCAACGCCCGTGTGGTAGGCACCGACCCGGAATCCGACCTGGCCTTATTGCAGATTCAGCTGGACGATTTACCAGTGATTCAGCTGGCTAGTGGTGATCTGCGCATTGGCGATGTGGTGCTGGCCATCGGCAACCCCTTTGGCGTCGGCCAGACCGTGACGCTGGGCATTGTATCCGCCACCGGCCGCAACCAACTGGGCCTGAATACTTACGAAGATTACATTCAGACCGACGCTGCCATTAACCCCGGTAATTCCGGCGGCGCGTTAATTAATGCCATGGGTGAACTGGTGGGGATTAATACCGCGATTTTCTCCAAATCCGGTGGCAGCCAGGGCATTGGTTTTGCCATTCCGGCGGCGCTGGCCAACCGCACAATGCAGGATATTGCCGAACATGGCAGCGCCATTCGCGGCTGGCTGGGACTGGAAGTACAGGAGTCTACCCCGGCCCTGTTGGAAGCACTGGATTTACCACGCGCCCTGACCGGCCTGATCGTAACCGGTATTTATCCGGATGGCCCGGCCGACAAAGCCGGCCTGAATATCGGCGATATTATTGTGCGGATTAACCAACAAAGTGCCGACAGCGCCCGCCGCGCCATGAATCAGATTGCCGCAGTACGCCCGGGCGATAATGTTCAGATTGAATTTTTACACGCTGGCCAGCAGCGTCAGGTCAGCGCCGTAGCCGGCCAGCGTAAAACCGTGGCGGCGGATTAAATCTGGCTGACACGATCGGTGATGATCGTTCAGATGCTGCTCGGAAGATTTCTGCAGCAACCTTGTGCGCCATGGAAGGCGCACATGAGCCTCCATGGAAGGATTCACGGCGAGTTGCGAAGAAATCTTCTGGGCAAGCAATATTGTTCAGAACCATATAAAAAACGGGCCAGTCATTGGCCCGTTTTTTTATCGCCTGCGCTGTGAATTTACAGCGCCTTCAATGCATCCAGCAGAATCTGGTTCTGCTCGTCGGTGCCGATGGTAATGCGCAGAAACTGGGCAATGCGTGGCGTTTTAAAATGCCGCACGATAATGCCCTGCTCCCGTAATGCCTGCGCCAGTTGCGCGGCATCTTTATCGGCATGACGGGCAAAGACAAAATTTGCCGCTGATGGCAGCACGTCAAAACCCAGCTGTTCCAAACCCGCCACCACCGCCTCACGGCTGTTAATAACACGAGCACAGGTATCGTTAAAATACTCGCGGTCATCGAAGGCCGCAGCCGCACCGGCAATGGCCATGCGATCGAGCGGATAGGAGTTAAAGCTGTTTTTAATACGCTCTAACGCTTCGATTAAATCCGGGTGCCCTACCGCAATGCCGACGCGCAAACCGGCCAGTGAACGGGATTTCGACAACGTCTGCGTGACCAGTAAATTCGGGTATTGATTCACCAGCGCTATGGCCGACTCACCACCAAAATCCACATAAGCTTCGTCCACCAGCACCACAGTATCGGTGTTTTGCTTAAGCAGTTGTTCAACCGCGGCTAATGGCAACAGGCAGCCGGTGGGCGCATTGGGGTTGGGGAAAATAATGCCGCCGTTTTCACCGGCATTAGCACGGAAATAATCGGCGATATTAATCTGGAAATTTTCATCCAGCGGAATCGGTTTCGGTTCAATGCCGTACAGGCCGCAATACACCGGATAAAAGCTGTAGGTAATATCCGGAAACAACAGCGGCTTGCCGTGCTGGAACAAAGCATGGAAGGCATGCGCCAGCACTTCGTCAGAACCGTTACCGACAAACACCTGATTGGCCTCTACACCGTAATACCGGGCCACCGCTTGTTTCAGGCGGTCGCCATTCGGGTCGGGGTACAAACGCAGATCGTCGTTAACCTCGGCCTGCATCGCCGCAATGGCTTGGGGCGATGGGCCATAGGGATTTTCGTTGGTATTCAGCTTCACCAGCCGCGTCATTTTCGGCTGTTCACCCGGCACATAGGGCACCAGGTCTTTAACGAACGGGCTCCAGAACTGGCTCATGGCAATCAGTCCTTAATCCGGTATTCCGCCGAACGGGCGTGGGCGGTTAAAAATTCACCGCGCGCCAGTACCGAAGCTATTTTACCCATCTCAGACGCGCCATCCGCCGAGCACATAATTAATGATGAGCGCTTCTGGAAATCGTACACGCCCAGCGGTGACGAAAAACGCGCCGTGCCGGAAGTCGGCAATACGTGGTTCGGCCCGGCGCAATAATCGCCCAATGCTTCAGCGGTATAACGCCCCATAAAAATCGCCCCGGCATGGCGAATCTGCGGCAGCCAGGCTTGCGGATTTTCGACCGATAATTCCAGGTGCTCCGGTGCAATGCGGTTAATAATGGCAATGGCATCGGCATCGCTCTGGGCGTGAATAAAAGCGCCACGGTTGATCAGCGAAGTACGGATAATTTCCTGACGCTCCATGGTCGGCAGCAGTTTATCGACTGAGGCCTTTACCGCATCCAGAAACGCCGCGTCGGTGCTCACCAGAATGGATTGCGCATCTTCGTCGTGCTCGGCCTGGGAAAATAAATCCATAGCGATCCAATCCGGGTCGGTTTTGCCGTCGCACACCACCAGAATTTCCGACGGGCCGGCAATCATGTCGATACCGACCTGGCCAAAAACCGCGCGCTTGGCGGTCGCCACATAAATATTTCCCGGGCCAACGATTTTATCGACCTGCGGCACGGTTGCGGTACCGTACGCCAGCGCCGCCACCGCCTGGGCACCCCCCACGGTAAAGACGCGGCTGACGCCGGCCGCCGCCGCCGCCGCCAGCACCAGCTGGTTCAGTTCACCACCCGGCGTTGGTACCACCATAATAATTTCCGGCACGCCGGCGACATGGGCCGGGATTGCATTCATCAGTACCGACGACGGATACGCCGCTTTGCCACCGGGCACATAAATGCCCACGCGGTCCATCGGCGTCACTTTCTGGCCCAGCAAGGTGCCGTCCGCTTCGGTGTAGCTCCAGGAATCCTGCTTTTGTTTTTCGTGGTAGGCACGCACCCGTTCGGCGGCAGCCAGCAAGGCATCACGTTGCGCCGGTGGCAGGGTATCCAGCGCCTGCTGTAATTGCTGCTGGGTTAATTCCAGCTGCGCCATGGACGCCACGGCCATACGGTCGAATTGATTGGTGTATTCGATCAGCGCGTCATCACCACGGGTACGGATCGCATCAATAATATCGGTAACGGTTTTTTGCACACCGGCATCGGAAACCGCTTCCCATGCCAGCAGGTTATTCATCTGTTCCGCAAAATCGTTCTGAGCGGAGCTGAAACGACGGATTTCAATACTCATACATCACTCCTGCAGACATTAAGCGCGGGCATTGCGCTGGCGTTCTACCGCCGCGGCCATCTGATCAATAATCGGCTGAATCTGCGCGTGTTTCACTTTCATCGCCGCCCGGCCGGCGACCAGCCGCGAGCTGATCGGGGCAATTAAATCCCGTGCTTCCAGACCGTTGGCTTTTAAGGTATTGCCGGTGTCGACAATGTCCACGATCATATCGGCCAGCCCCATAATGGGCGCCAGTTCCATACCGCCGTAGAGCTTAATAATATCGACCTGACGGCCCTGCTCGGCAAAATAACGCTTCGCCACATTGACGAATTTGGTCGCCACTTTTAAGCGCCCCTGCGGCATCACAAAATCCTTCAATGCAGCAGTCATTAAGCGGCAGCGGGCAATATCCAGATCCAGCGGTTCGCACAGGTTATCGCTGCCGTATTCCATCAGCACATCTTTACCCGCCACGCCCAGATCGGCCGCGCCGTATTCCACATAGGTGGGTACGTCGGTGGCACGGATCACCACCAGCTTGATGTGCTCGTGGTTGGTATCGAAAATCAGCTTGCGACTCTTATGAATATCTTCGGCCGGATGAATGCCGGCTTCCGCCAGCAGGGGTAAGGTGTCATCCAGAATGCGGCCCTTGGACAGGGCAATGGTTAACGGCTGAGTCATGCGCTGCCGATCCTCTTCAATAATGTCTCAGGCAGAAATCCTACGGATATTCGCGCCCAGTTGCTGAAATTTTTCTTCAATGCATTCATAGCCACGGTCTATGTGGTAAATGCGGTTTACTTCGGTCACGCCCTCGGCCACCAGCGCCGCCAGCACCAGCGAGGCCGAGGCCCGCAGGTCGGTCGCCATCACCGGGGCACCGCGCAGTTTTTCCCGCCCGGTAACAATGGCGGTATTACCTTCCACATGAATATCGGCACCCAGACGCACCAGTTCCTGAGCGTGCATAAAGCGGTTTTCAAACACCGTTTCAATCACGGTGCCGGTGCCTTCGGCCACGGCATTGAGCACCATAAACTGGGCCTGCATATCGGTCGGGAACGCCGGGTGCGGCGCGGTACGGACATTCACCGCTTTCGGACGACGACCGTGCATGTTCAGCTCAATCCAGTCTGGGCCGGTGGTAATTTCGGCACCGGCTTCTTCCAGCTTGTGCAGCACCGCTTCCATAATCAGCGGGTCGGTATCTTTGGTGCGCACGCGGCCACCGGTAACGGCGGCGGCGATCAGGTAAGTACCGGTTTCAATACGGTCGGGCAGTACATCGAACGAGCAGCCATAGAGTTTTTCCACGCCTTCGATCACCAGAGTGTCGGTACCAGCGCCGGAAATCTTGGCGCCCATGGCGTTCAGGCAGTTGGCCAGATCCACCACTTCCGGTTCCCGGGCGGCGTTTTCAATGGTCACAATGCCATCGGCCAGTACCGCCGCCATCATGATGTTTTCGGTACCGGTTACGGTCACGGTATCGAGGAAAATATTGGCGCCATGCAAACGACCACCGGGCACATGGGCCTTGATGTAGCCGTCCAGCACTTCCACTTCCGCGCCCATGGCTTCCATCCCGCGCAGGTGCAGATCGACCGGCCGCGAACCGATGGCACAGCCACCCGGCAGCGAAACTTCTGCTTTACCATAACGGCCCAGCAGCGGCCCCAGCACCAGAATGGACGCCCGCATGGTGCGCACCAGATCATAGGGGGCAATATGGCTGTTCACGCCGGCACAGTCGGTCTCGACCGACATATCTTCATTAATGGCCACGGCCACGCCCATGCAGCCGAGCAGCTCCAGCATGGTGGTGATGTCGTGCAGATGCGGCAGGTTGCCCACCCGCATCACGCCATGAGCCAGTAAAGTGGCCGCCAGAATCGGCAGGGCCGAGTTTTTGGCACCGGAAATCCGGACGTCACCGTCCAGACGGTTGCCACCCTCAATACGCAGTTTTTCCATAATCGTTCTTTTTATTGGGCCTGTTCGGCCGGAGTGAAAGTGCGGATGGTGATCGCATGCAGGCGGCCATCGGCAATGTAAGGATTCAGGATGCGATACACGAACTGCTGACGTTTAACAGCGTTCAGACCGTCGAACACCGTGCCGACCGCCTCGACCTGATATTGGTAACCATCGCCATCAACATGCCATTGCACATCGGGCGCTTCAGTTTGCAGAATTTGCAGAATTTCCGCCGGAGTCATAACTGTTTCACCATTGCTAGCCGGAAAAGCGCGACATCATAGCGGAATTATGCCGCCGGGCGAAGCAAAGGCCCGAATACCGGTTCCAGATCACTGATACGGATAATGGGTTCCATGTGTTCCGGCAGACATTCAATGTACAGGGCTTTATTCAGGGCCGTGGCCGCACGCAGCCACTCCAGCAGCAGGGCAACCCCGGCACTGGATACCTGGCCCACCTGCTGCAGATTGACGGTCCATTCGTCGCCGGCCTGTTGCAGCAGCGCCAGCCCCTGCGGCAGCACGTCGACCACGGTCTTGTGGGTAAGGTCACCGCTGAGCTGCGCCCGGCTGGCACCAGCAGACTGCAGGGACGCCGGTTGAGGCTGAACAACCATAGGCTTCTCCCGTTACTCTTCGGCTTTGCTGAACAGGAAACGGCCGATCAGCTCTTCCAGCACAATGGCCGACTGGGTGTCTTCGATCCAGTCACCGTGCTTCAGATTCTCATCTTCGGCGCCAACGCTGATACCGATGTACTTCTCACCCAGCAAACCGGCGGTCAGAATTGCAGCCGAGCTGTCCACGGAAATGGTGCTCATGGATTTGTTGATCTCCATCTCCACCACCGCGGCATACCACTCGTGGTCCAGATAAATTTTGCTGACCCGGCCGATGGTCACGCCAGCCATCGACACCTTGGCGCGTTCGGTCAGACCACCCAGATTCTCAAAGCGGGCCTTCACCGTGTAGGTGTCGCCGTTATCCTGCAACGACAGACCACTGACCCGGAACGCCATCAGCACCAACGCAATAATGCCCAGCACCATAAAGGCGCCCACACTCAGTTCAATAAAACGCATACGCATAATCAGACGCCTCCCAGCATCACGGCCGTCAGAACAAAATCGAGCCCCAGCACCGCCAGGGAGGAAATCACCACCGTCTGGGTGGTGGCCTTACCAATACCTTCCGAAGTCGGCACCGAATCGTAGCCCTGGTACACCGCAATCCAGGTCACGACGATGCCAAACACGATGGACTTGATCACGCCCTTGATCACGTCATCATAAAACTCCACCGCCGACTGCATATTGCCCCAGTAGGCACCGTCGTCGATGCCGAGCATATCGATGGCGACAAACGCGCCGCCCCAGATGCCCACGGTCGAAAACAGTAACGCCAGAATGGGCATGGAAATAATGCCGGCCCACAGGCGCGGGGTAATTACCCGTTTGAGCGGATCAACCCCCATCATCTCCATGGCGGATAACTGCTCGGTGGCTTTCATCAGGCCGATTTCCGCGGTCAGCGCCGAACCGGCACGGCCGGCAAACAACAAGGCGGTAACCACCGGCCCCAGTTCGCGCAGCAGGGTCAGCGACACCATGGTGCCCAGCGCCGCAGCGGAACCAAAATCGACCAGAATGTTGTAGCCCTGCAAGCCCAGCACCATGCCGACGAAAAAGCCGGCCACCACAATAATAATGAGCGAGCGGATGCCGACGGCGTAAATCTGTTTCAGCAGGTCGGCAAAACCGGCACTGCCCGGGCCACCCCAGAAAACGGAATGCCACAACAGCAGCGTGGCCCGGCCGATGGACTCCATCGCCAGCACACCACGCTTACCGATATTCTGTAGTTGTTGCAGCATCAGCTCACTCCGTTCAGCAGTTCCTGACGGTAATCATCCGCCGGATAATGGAAAGGCATCGGGCCGTCGGGCTCGCCGCGTAAAAACTGCCGCACTTCGGCATTGTCAGAATCCAGCAGCTCCTGTGGCGTGCCAAACCCGATCACCTTGCCGCCGGAAATCACGCACAGATAGTCGGCAATGGCACAGGATTCTTCCACATCGTGCGACACCAATAAGCTGGTTAAGCCCAGGGCTTCGTTGAGGCCGCGGATTAACTTGACGATCATGCCCATGGATACCGGATCAAGGCCGGTAAAGGGCTCATCGTACATAATCAGTTCCGGGTCCATGGCGATGGAACGCGCCAGCGCCACCCGCCGGGCCATACCGCCGGATAACTCTGCCGGCATCATCTTACGCGCACCCCGCAAGCCCACCGCTTCCAGCTTCATTAACACCAGATCGCGGATCATGGATTCCGGCAGTTTGGTATGAATGCGCAATGGGAAGGCGACGTTGTCAAACACGCTGAGATCGGTAAACAACGCCCCGGTCTGGAACAGCATGCCCATTTTCTCCCGGCGCATTTCCAGCAAACCGGTGCGGGATAATTGCGGAACATTTTCCCCGGCCACCACCAGCTCTCCGGCATCGGGCAACAGCTGGCCGCCGATCAGGCGCAGCAGCGTGGTTTTACCGGTGCCGCTAGGGCCCATAATGGCGGTGACTTTGCCGCGCGGAAAATCCACCGACAAATCGTTAAAGATCATTCTCTCGCCACGGCTGAAACTCAGCCCGCGGATCGAGACATAGGACTCTGGCAAGGACATGCCGACACTCCCGGTCGCCGTCAAAACGTTGCCGGTAGCATAACGGATGCCCGATACAGAACCAAACGACAGCCGCCGCTGGTTGCGGCCACTAGTAAAACGCTGCGTTGCACCGGAACGAGACAATTCTTCTGTACATTGCGTGCAGCCATCCCTCCGGTACAATGCCGGCTGATCTTTTTCTGTGGATACCCATCCTCATGCTGACTGCAGTTGCTCTGATTATCGCCGGCCTGATTATTCTGGTCTGGAGTGCGGATAAATTTGTTATTGGTGCCGCCGCCACCGCCCGCCATCTGGGTATGTCGCCGCTGCTGGTCGGCCTGACCATCGTTGCCATGGGTACCTCGGCACCGGAAGTCTTTGTTTCCATCATGGCCGCCCTCGATGGTGCCGGTAACCTGGCCGTGGGTAATGCCCTGGGTTCCAACATTACCAATATTGGCCTGGTGCTGGGCATCACGGCCCTGATCAGTCCGATTCCGCTGCAGAAAAAATTATTGAAAAAAGAACTGCCACTGCTGGTGCTGGTCAGCATTATCGGTGGTCTGGTGCTGATGGACCTGGAACTGAATTTAACCGATGCCCTGATCCTGTTCGCCGCCATGGGCTTTGCTCTGTATCTGATGTTCCTGAATTCCAGCGAATCCGGTGAACCCATTGTCGATGAAGACGAAGCCGCCGAAATTGAAAACACCCCGATGCGCAAAGCCCTGCTGCTGATGGTGCTGGGGCTGGCAGCATTGCTGGTCAGCTCACGCATGCTGGTCGATGGCGCGGTCAGCGTGGCCACCTTCTATGGCGTCAGCGAACTGGTGATTGGTTTAACCATCGTGGCCATCGGCACCAGCCTGCCGGAGCTGGCCGCTTCGGTCGCCAGCGCCCTGAAAGGCCACCACGATATCGCCATCGGTAACGTCATCGGCTCCAACATTTTCAATATGCTCACCGTAATGCCGGTGCCGGGTCTGCTGGCCGTCACCCAGGTAGAAAGCATGGCACTGTACCGCGACTATGCCGTTATGATGGTGATGACCCTGATGCTGCTGGCTTTGTTTGTGGTGAATTACCGCAAGGGCACCATGGGGCGTTTTTCCGGTCTGTTATTAACCGGGGGTTTTACCGCCTATCTTCTGTACCTGTTTATTGAAGCAAGCTGATGAGCACCGATCTGAACTTTAATTTTGAACAATCCGCCCGCCGCACCATTACGCTGGAACAACAGGCGGTTGGCCAACTGTTACAGCGCCTGAGCGGTACCTTCAACACCGCCTGCCGCCTGATCCTGCAGTGCCAGGGCCGGGTGGTCGTCACCGGCATGGGCAAATCCGGTCATATCGGCAGCAAACTGGCGGCCACCCTCGCCAGCACCGGCACCCCGGCTTTTTTTGTGCACCCGGGCGAAGCCAGCCACGGCGATATGGGCATGATCCAGCCCACCGACGTGGTGATTGCCCTGTCCAACTCCGGCGAAACCGGCGAAGTGACCAGCCTGTTACCCTTGCTGAAACGCATGGGCACGGCGCTGATCAGCATGACCGGCAACCCCGCTTCCACCCTGGCAAAAGCGGCCGACGCCCACCTGGATACCGGCGTGGAACAGGAAGCCTGCCCGCTTAATCTGGCTCCCACCTCCTCCACCACCTGTGCACTGGTGATGGGCGATGCACTGGCCGTAGCCTTACTGGAAGCACGCGGCTTTACCGCCGAAGACTTTGCCTTTTCCCATCCGGGCGGTTCGCTGGGCCGGCGCCTGCTGCTGAAAGTGGATGACATTATGCACACTGGTGCCGGCATTCCCGTGGTGGGGCCGGAAGCCACACTGTCGCAGGCACTGTTGGTGGTAACCTCCAAAGGTCTGGGCATGACCACCGTGCAACAGGATGGTCAGCTGCTGGGTATTTTTACCGACGGCGACCTGCGCCGGGCTATTGATCAGGGGGTTGATATTCACACCGCCACCATGGCCGATGTGATGACCCGCGGTGGCAAAGCCACCCGTCCCGGCACCCTGGCCGCTGAAGCCCTGAAAATTATGGAAGACAACAAGATCAACGCCCTGGTCGTCAAAGACGGCGACCAGGCGGCCGGCGTCCTGACCATGCACGATCTGCTGCGGGCGGGCGTGCTCTGATGCGGAAGCAATACGTTGTCCTGGCACTGGCGCTGCTGGCCGGCATTGGCCTGCTGAACCTCGACCGGGTAAAAGAAATGCCGGTAACAGCCACCCCGGTGGTCAGTGGAAATGAAGAGGCCGACTATTACGGTGACCAACTGTATCAGCGCCAGTACAACGCGGCCGGTCAGCTGGAGCAGAGCTTCCGCGCCGCCACCCTGCAGCATTTTCCGCTGTCTGCCGTGTCGCACTTTACCCGGCCGCGCATTATCACCACGGCTGAAGACGGCAAAATGTGGCAGATTGATGCCCTGACCGGCGAAGCACTGGACCAGGACGAGCGTCTGACCCTGCGTGAGCAGGTGGAAATCCGCTCCATCAACACGCCCGCTGACGACCCGATTACCATCCATACCGACTGGCTGAACTACCATGCCGGGCAGCAGACCGCCACCACCGATGCACCGGTGGTGATCCGTCATCCGGCCACGCTGACCGAAGCCACCGGCATGACCCTCAATGTCGCTGACCGCACCCTGCAACTTCATCATCAGGTAAACACCCGTTATGTGCCGCAAGCATCTGAATAAACTCTGTGCCGCTGCCCTGCTGCTGCCGGCGCTGGCGTCCGCACTGCCGGAAGACTTCAACCAGGAAGTGGTGATTGTTTCCGACCGCGCCGAAATTGACCGTCAGGCCGGAGTCGTGATCTATCAGGGCGATGTCCTCCTGACGCAGGGCACCCTGCGTATTGAGTCTGACCGCCTGACAGTGGTCAGCACCGAAGGCCGGATGGAAAAAGCCACCGCCGAAGGCCAGCCGGCCCGTTATCAGCAGCAGATCAACCCCGGCTCACCGCTGACCCATGCGCACGCGCAACGCATCGACTATCTGGCCGCCAATCAGGAAGCCATCCTGATCGGCAATGCCGTACTGCGGCAGGACAGCAACGAAATTACCGGTGAGCGTATCCGCTACGATATGAACACCGAAGTCATCTCCGCTGGCCAGCCAGCCGACGCTGGGGAAAAACCGGCCCGGATCAAAGTGATCTTCCAGCCCAAAACCGCTGAGCCGGCCACAGCGCCCGCTCCGGCAGTAACCGTTCCGGATGCACCGGTTCCGGCGGAGACCCAGCCATGAAAACCCTGCACGCCGAATCGCTGGCAAAAAGCTACGGCAACCGCCAGATCGTTAAAGACGTCTCCATGTCGGTGAACAGCGGCCAGATTGTCGGCCTGCTCGGCCCCAATGGTGCCGGCAAAACCACCTGTTTCTATATGATTGTGAATCTGGTGCAGGCGGATAACGGCCGTGTGCGCATCGACGATGAAGACATTAGCCACCTGCCCATGCACGGACGAGCCAAAAAAGGCATTGGTTACCTGCCGCAGGAAGCCTCTATTTTCCGCAAGCTGAGCGTGGCCGATAACATTATGGCCATTCTGGAAACCCGCAAAGACCTCGATAAAGCCGGTAAACAGGCCAAGCTGGAAAGCCTGCTGGATGAGTTTCATATTCAGCATATCCGTGACAGCAAAGGCATGGCGCTGTCCGGTGGCGAACGGCGGCGGGTGGAAATTGCCCGCGCGCTGGCGGCCGAACCCTCCTTTATTCTGCTCGATGAGCCTTTCGCCGGGGTTGACCCCATCTCCGTTGCCGACATCATGGATATTATCCGCCAGCTGAAAGCGCGCGGCATCGGCGTACTGATTACTGACCACAATGTGCGGGAAACACTGGCCATCTGTGAAAAAGCCTATATCGTCGGCGGCGGCCATATTATTGCCGAAGGTACCGCTGAGCAGGTATTGGCCAACGAACAGGTGCGTAAACAGTATCTCGGAGAAGATTTCCGCCTGTGAGCCAGTAACTGACGTGGTTTGTCAAGGATAGCCAGACCGGGCCCTTGGCGTATAATGCAACATTAATGCCGTTTTGAGTGAATACTGAAGCCCTATGAAAGCCTCCCTGCAGTTAAAGATGGGTCAGCAACTCACGATGACCCCGCAATTACAGCAAGCCATCCGCCTGCTGCAATTGTCGACCCTCGATCTGCAACAGGAAATTCAGGAAGCGCTTGATTCCAACCCCATGCTGGAAGTGGAAGAAAACGAACACGACGGCCTCAACGATTTATCCTTGCCGGCGACCGCCGACATCAGCACCGAAGTCAGCAGCCACGACCATGACGATGGCGCTGACACCCCGGAACTGGACGAACAATGGTCACAGGAACAGATTCCGGATGACCTGCCGGTCGACAGCCAGTGGGAAGATACCTACCAGACCACCGCCGGCGTGGCCTCCGGCAACAGCGGCGCCATCGACGACGACTTTGACTACGACGCCCGTCACGCCAGCACCGACAGCCTGCAGGACCACCTGCTGTGGCAGCTGAACCTGACCCCGATGTCCGATACCGACCGCGATATCGCCCTGATGCTGATCGACGGCGTCGATGATGACGGCTACCTGCACACCACGGTTGAGGATGTGCTGGAAAGCATGGACCCGGAGCTGAACGTCGAAGAAGACGAAGTGATGGCCGTGCTGCACCGCCTGCAACAATTTGACCCGGCCGGGGTATTTGGCCGCGACCTGCGCGAATGCCTGCTGCTGCAACTGCACCAGATGCCGGCCGACACCCCCTGGCTGGCGGAAACCCGGCTGGTGATCAGCGAACATATTGAGCTGCTGGGCAACCGCGACTACCCGACCCTGATGCGCAAAACCAAACTGCGCGAAGATGATCTGAAAGCCGTGCTGCGGTTAATCAAAGAGCTGAACCCCAAGCCCGGCTCCGGGATCAGTTCCGAACAGGCCGAATACGTTATTCCCGATGTGATCGTGCGTAATATCCGCGACGAATGGCGGGTGGAACTGAACCCCGACATTGCCCCCAAGCTGCGCGTCAACGCCGATTACGCCGCCCTTATCCGCCGCTCCGACAACAGCACCGATAACGCCTTTCTGCGCGACAACCTGCAGGAAGCGCGCTGGTTTATCAAAAGCCTGCAAAGCCGCAACGAAACCCTGCTGAAAGTGGCGACCAAAATTGTCGAATACCAGATCGACTTTTTCGAGCAGGGTGAAGAAGCCATGAAACCGCTGGTACTGCACGATATTGCCGAAGCGGTGGGCATGCACGAATCAACCATTTCGCGGGTCACCACGCAAAAATACATGCACACCCCGCGCGGTATTTTCGAGCTGAAATACTTTTTCTCCAGCCACGTCAGTACCGACAGCGGTGGCGAATGTTCCTCCACCGCCATCCGTGCCATGATCAAAAAACTGATTGCCGATGAAAATGCCCGCAAACCATTAAGTGACAGCAAACTGGCTGCCTTGCTGGCCGACAAGGGGATTCAGGTTGCACGCCGTACCGTTGCCAAGTACCGTGAAGCCATGCTTATTCCGCCGTCGAACGAACGCAAACAACTGATTTAAAACTGTTTTAACTTACCAGCATAAAAACCAAGGAGTCTGGATATGAAAATCAACCTCAGCGGCCACCACATCGAAATTACCGAAGCGCTGCAAAGCTATGTGGAAGAAAAAATGTCACGCCTGAGCCGTCATTTCGACAACATCACCAACGGCCAGGTGACCCTGACCGTAGTGAAAGAACGCATGACTGCGGAAGCCACCATCCACGTTGCCGGTGCCGACCTGCACGCCAGCGCTGAACATGACGATATGTACGCCGCCATCGACCAGATGACCGACAAACTCGACCGCCAGGTGTTAAAACACAAAGAAAAACTGGTGGACCGTCAGCACGGTCACAACTGAGCCATGGCCATCAGCATCGGGGATATTCTGACCCCGGAACGTACGTTATTTGACGCCCCGGTTTCCAGTAAGAAAAAGTTACTGGAATATCTGGCCGGTTTTGTCGCCGACCTGACACCGGACAGTTCCGCCGACGATATTTACGAGCGCTTACTGGGCCGTGAACGGCTGGGCAGCACCGGCATCGGGGAGGGCATTGCCATTCCCCATTGCCGCCTGCCACAGTGTCAGCATCCTTTTGGCGTACTGCTGCGCCTGAGCGAAGCCATTGACTATGACGCCGTTGACCGGCGGCCGGTCGACCTGGTGTTTGCCCTGTTCGTACCGGAAGAAGCCAACGACGAGCACCTGCAGGTGCTGGCCATGCTGGCGCGTAATTTCACCGAGCCAGACTACCGGGAAGCGTTGCGTAACGCACCGGATGCCGGCCGCCTGTACCAACGGGCACTGCACACGGAAGCCTGAGCAGGCATAAGGAGCAATATGCGTCTGGTCATTATCAGCGGCCGTTCCGGCTCAGGAAAATCCAGCGCCCTGCACGTGTTGGAAGACCTCGGTTTCTATTGCATTGACAACCTGCCGGTGGCCTTGCTGCCGGCACTGGTGCATCAGACGGAAGGGGAAGAAAAACTGTCACGGGTGGCGGTAAGCATTGATGCCCGCAACCTGCCCCATGCTTTCGACCGCATCGACGATGTCCTGCACGAATTGCCCAGTGAGGAATACCAGCTCGATGTGGTGTATCTGGATGCCAGCGAAGAAGTGCTGCTGCAGCGCTTCAGCGCCACCCGGCGCAAACACCCGCTCACCGGCCCGGACGTATCTCTGGCCGAAGCCATCCGGCAGGAAAAACAGCTGCTGCACCCGATTGCCGACCTGGCCGACCTGACACTGGATACCACCAGCATGTCGGTACACGAGCTGCGCAGCCAGATTAAACTGCGGGTCGCGGGAAAATCCGGCAGCGACATTGCCATTCTGTTTGAGTCTTTTGGTTTCAAACACGGCGTCCCGATTGATGCCGATTATGTATTCGATGTGCGCAACCTGCCCAACCCCTACTGGGACCCGGCGTTACGCCGCTTCACCGGCCGCGACCAGGAAATCATCGGTTTTCTGCAGAATGAACCCCAGGTGCTGGCCATGGAAAGTGACATCACCTCGTTTATTACCCGCTGGCTGCCCAGTTTTATTGAAGCCAACCGCAGTTACCTGACCATCGCCATCGGCTGCACCGGCGGCCAGCATCGCTCGGTCTATCTGGCCGAGCAGCTGGGCGCGCTGTTCAGCCAGCAATATCCACAGGTGCAGGTTCGCCACCGTGAACTGAACGGCGTGCACTGAGGAAGCCATGATGATTCGCACGGAACTGCTCATTATCAACAAGCGTGGCCTGCACGCCCGTGCCGCCGCCAAACTGGCCGGCACCGCCAGCCAGTTTGCCAGCAGCATCCGTTTAGGCAGCAGCAGCCAGATGGCCGATGGCAAAAACATCATGTCGGTGATGATGCTGGCGGCCAGTCAGGGCACCACCTTGCAGGTGGAAATCAGCGGTGATGACGCCGATGCAGCCCTCGCCGCCCTGACCGATCTGTTTGCCCGCCGTTTCGACGAAGACGAATAACCCTCTGATGAACGCCAGTAGGGCGACAAAGTTGGCCTGATGCCATAAAAAACAACCCACTGAACCAGATTCTTCAGGTTCTTTCGTGGTGCCGGACGGCCGTTACCGCTAAAATCCGAACCACTGCCCCTTAATTTCCGGACCTGAGCAATGGCGCAACACAGCGAAAAAGCCAAAGCAAAACTGCACAGTCTGAACGCCGCCCTCGAAAGCGGCGCGCTGACTCAGGTCAAACGCATCCTGAATTCCGGTCTGGCCCCGGTTGACGTTGCTCACCTGATCGAATCATCGCCCCCGAAAGCCCGTAAATTGCTGTGGGAGCTGGTCGACAAAGATCTCGAAGGTGAGGTAATCCAGCACCTGAGCGAAGAGCTGCAAAGCCACTTCCTCAGTGATATGAGCGCCGAAGAGGTTGCCGACCTCACCGCCGACATGGACACCGACGACGTCGCCGACATGCTGCAACAGCTGCCGGAGCGCGTGACCCAGGAAATTCTGGAGTCCATGGATGATCAGGACCGCGCGCGTCTGGAAGCCATTATGGGCTATCCGGAAGACAGCGCCGGCGGTCTGATGAACACCGACACCATTACGGTGCGCCCGGATATCACCCTGGATGTTGTTTTACGTTATCTGCGCCGGCACAAAACCCTGCCGCCGATGACCGACAACCTGGCCGTGGTTAACCGCCAGAATGAATTCATTGGCATTCTGCCGGTCAGCAAACTGCTGGTCAGCGATCCGCAGCAAACCGTGCGCGAAGTGATGACCACGGACTCCCGGGTTATTCAGGCCACCCAGCACGAAAGTGAGGTTGCCAAGGTCTTTGAACGTCACGATCTGGTGTCCGCCCCGGTGATTGATGCCAGCGGCAAGCTGGTCGGCCGTATCACCATCGATGACGTGGTCGACGTTATCCGTGATGAAGGCGACCATTCCCTGCTCAGCATGGCCGGTCTGGATGACGAAGAAGATACCTTCGCGCCAGCGCTGAAATCCAGCCGCCGCCGGCTGGTCTGGCTGTTTATCAACCTGCTGACGGCCTTTACCGCCGCCACCGTGATTGGCCTGTTCAAAGATACGATTGAACAGATTGTGGCGCTGGCCGTACTGATGCCCATTGTTGCCAGTATGGGCGGTATTGCCGGCAGCCAGGTACTGACGCTGGTTATCCGTGGTCAGGCGCTCGGCCATATCAGCAACGCCAATATCAACTGGCTGCTGCGCCGGGAAGTATTGATTGCCGGCATCAACGGCACCTTACTGGCACTGGTCATCTCACTGATCACCTTTTTATGGTTTGGTGACCCCTATATTTCACTGGTGATTGCCCTGGCCATTGTGATCAACATTACCTTTGCTATGCTGGCCGGCGCTGTGCTGCCGATTCTGATGAAAGCCAAGGGCATTGACCCGGCCCTGGCAGGCAGCGTGGCGCTGACCACCATCAGTGATGTTGTCGGCTTTATGTCCTTCCTGGGATTAGCCACCCTTATTGTCCTCTGACTGAATTCAACCTTATGAAACATACCGACTACCAGGATGATGATGAAGATTTCATCAGCAAATCCGAACTGAAACGTGAAGCGCACCGCCATCAGCAGCTGGGCAAAAAACTGGCTGACCTGAATCCGAAGAAATGGCGCGACCTGCCGATCAGCGAAAACCTCTACAACGCCCTGGTGGAAAATAACCGCCTGAGCCAGAACGAAGCCAAACGCCGGCACCTGCAATTCATTGGCAAAATCATGCGCGATGAAGACGTGGACGCCATTCTGGCCGGACTGGAACTGCTGGATCCGTCCAGCGAAGCCTACGGTCGCCGCATCAAGCAACAAGAGATGTGGCGCAACCGGCTGGTCAGTGATGACGCTGGCCTGAATGCCTTTATTGAAGAGTTTCCGGCGGTTGACCGCCAGCAGCTGCGCAATCTGGTGCGCAATGCGCAGAAAGAAATGAATTCAGAGCCGCCCAAGCCCGGCACCAACTATAAGAAACTGTTTCAGTTTATTCGTGAGCAGATGGAAGGCTGACGCCTTCTGCCTTCATGGTGGTTGCCAGCCCTGCCGGGCTGGTTTAGCCGCCACTGCGTGGCAGCTTATGCGGGGCTCCGCCCCTGGCCGTCACTGCGTGACGGCTTTTTGCGGCCTTCGGCCGCTGGTATTGCAAGGGGAGGTATCCCCTTGCCAACCCCTCTGGCCCGCGTTCCAGCTGGTTCCTCGTTTACCAAAGCCAATGACGCATACGCGGCCAAGGGGGAGACTTCAGGCATCCTGCCTTTCGCCCTGCGGGCCAGCCTTCGGCTGTTCAATTTTGTTCCAACAAAATTGTCCATGCCCCTACCCGCTCGTTTGGAGTCATCCAAACGATGCTATTGGCTTTGCCAAACTTCGGGCTGGAACGAATGGGCCGGGAAAAACCGTAGAAATTTGAGAGAATTTTGGCGGCCTGCGGCCGGATATTTTTTGTTTTGAGCGAAGCGCACAAAAACATTGACGGCGTAGCCGCTACGGTTTGAATCGCGCCTATAGCACGCCGAAATGAACCGTCGTTGACAGGCCCGCCCGGATGGACCGGGCGAGGATCGTGGCGCACGACGCGCCTTACGATCCGTGGCCGTCGGCAATGACGGTGAATGAGGAAATACGTGCTATACAGCGCAAAGCTGGAGCGCGAGGATAAGTTCCTCGCAATCGGGGCGCGGGGGCGGAGCCCCGCATCAGCTGCCACGCAGTGGCAGCTAAATCAGCCCAACGGGCTGACCAGCCTGCAGGGCTGGCAACCAGGCGCCGTCAGCAGCGCTTATGCTGCTCCAGCGGCATACGCCGGCGCACATCAACCAACAACTCCGCATTCAACTCAGCCACCACCACGCCCGGCTCATCGGCCAGTTCAGACAGCACCTGGCCCCAGGGGTCAATAATCTGCGAATGGCCCCAGGTACGGCGCTGGTCGTCGTGCCAGCCGCATTGGTTAGCGGCCAGTACGTAGCATTGAGTTTCTATGGCCCGCGCCCGCAGCAGCACCTGCCAGTGCGCTTCGCCGGTGGTGTAGGTAAAGGCTGCCGGGATACTGATGATCTCAGCGCCCTGCTCGCGCAGGCGCTGAAACAGGCCGGGAAAACGCAGATCGTAGCAGATCGCCAGCCCGAGTTTCCCCACCGGGGTGTCGACCACCACCAGCTCCTCACCGGGGGCAAAGCGTTCGGATTCGCGGTAGCGGTTGTGGGCGTCGCCGACATCGGCATCAAACAGGTGGATTTTGTCGTAGCGGGCCACCAATTCGCCCTGATCATTAAACACCAGCGACGCCGAACGCACGCGCGGGTCGCCGTCCGGGCTGGTCATGGGCACGGCACCGGCCACCAGCCACAGCTTGTATTGGCGGGCCCAGCCGGCCACTATCTGCACATACTGCGGATCCGCGGCTATAGCGGGGTAGCGCTGGCCGTCCAGACTTAAAAACATCTCCGGCAGCAACACCAGCTGAGCACCCTGTTGCGCCGCCTGCTGCACCCCTTGCTCCGCCCGTTGCAGGTTGTGCAGCGGGTCGGCGCCACTGTTCATCTGTATGGCCGCAAGCTGTGGCATCAGTCGTCCTCCAGGCCGAAAATACTGAGTATCCGTTGTTTCAGGCTGCGGCTTTCACTGCCATCGACCTGATTATCAAAGGCCCGCTTCAGGCGCATATCCGGTTCACTCCAGGTACCGCCGATGTCGTAGCTGGTGCTGGTAAAGCGGGATAATTCATCGCCGATTAACTTTTCCGTCACATAGATCGAGGCTGCCACCGGCGGCGCGAAACCGGCCAGAATCGCCACCATCGGCAGGCTGCTGGTCACCGGCAGGGTGACGGCCAGCTTCATATTCAGAGTTTCATCCATCAGATTGGTACTGCCCGAGGTCTGGAACCGGCCGCTGGGGCCATCCACCAGCAAGGGTTCGGTAAAGGTCAGCACGCCCTGTTCCAGCCGGGCACTGCCGCGCAGGGTGTCAAAGGCCACACCGCTTTGGTACAGGTCAGAAAAATCCAGCTTCAGGCGCCGGCTCATGGAGTTGACGTTCAGCACGCCAAATGCCCGCAATGCACCGGCGCCATCCGATACCAGGGAACCATCGCGGATACGCAGAGCAACGTTGCCGGCCATGGTCGCCACGTTGTAAGCCAGCGGCGAGCCAGCCCAGCGAAACTCACCACTGCCTTCCAGTTCGCTCCCTTCCACCACCGGCACCTGTCGGAAACCGCGCTGGATGGCACCAACGTTTTTACTGCCGAAGCTCAGCCCGCTTAACACGGTGCTGTGGCGGCCATCCTGATATTGCCACTCCAGCTGTCCCTGCAGCCGCAAACCATGAATATCACTGTCGTGAATCTGTACCTGTAAACCCTGCCCGGCCGGGCGGCTGCTGAAGTCCCAGCGCCCCATCTGGCGGTCGCCGGCAAAGACTTCCGCCACCGTCAGATCAAGGGCCGGTAAGTCCTGTGGATCAACCTCCTGCAACGGATCAGCAGCCGTTATGGCCACGGGTGTATCAGCAGACACTCCGGAGGCAGCCTCGGCGGTCGCGGCAGGCGGTTCGGCATCACTGTGAGGGAAATGCAGATAATCAAGTTCGGCTCGCAGTGGCCCGGTGCCATGCGGAATCTGTACCAGCCCCCGCAACAACTGACTGTCGACGTTGAAATCCCAGCGTTGCGGCTGTTGCTGCCCCAGCACGCCGGTGACGCCCATCGGCATCCCCCAGGCCAGCACCTGCCCCAGAGTTACATCAATACGCTGCAATGGATTACTGCTGCCAGCCGCATCACTGTGAGCGCCAGCCACCGCCTGTTGCTGCTGATAATGGCTGATCCGTTGCCAGGCGTCCCACCAGTCTTCCGCGATCAGTTCCGTCGCCAGCTGGCCGCTGAGCAGTACTCCGGGCTCCGCCGGCAAGCTGGCCGGCAGCCCTCCCAGATGGATCTGGCCGCGCTGCAGTTCGGAACCTTCCAGCAGCAGGTCGGCATCGACCAGCTCGTTGTAACGGAACTGCATCCGCAGCCCGTCACCGGGTTGCAGAACCACCTGCAGCGGAGCCACTGCGTCCACGTCTTTGCCAACCGGGTAAGGCAGATCAATGCGGGTGCCGGTCAGATCGGATTGCAACCGGAAGCGCAGGCCCTCTGCCGTCAGCTGCATACCGGCCTGATAGTTCAGTTGACCACTTAACGGTTCCAGCAGGAATAAGGGCAGCCACTCACGGAATGCCTGCCACTGGCCATCCCCCTCGCCCTCCAGATAAATATTCAGCGCCCCCGCTGCGGCGACCTCGGAGCGGATAGCGGCCCGGAACGTGCCGCCGAAGATCCGGCCACTGAGCGCCCGGGCACTGAGGCCGGTTTTGCTGGTGTAGCGTAACGCACCGTCCAGCGCGGTCATGGTCAGATCCAGCTCGCCCAGATGCAGGCGGTTTTCACGGACGCTGGCATCAATGCTGATATCCGGCCCGCCACTGCCGGCTCCCAGCTGCTGACGCAGCAGAATACCGGCCTGCAACGGGCCGCTGGCCTGCCACTGATCAAAGGCGTGATTAACCACCTGCTGCAACGGGGTGTGAGTGAAGTACTGCAAGGCCTCGCCGCTGTCACCCTGTAAGCGGGCACTGACTTCCAGCTCACTGCCGCCGGCCCGGCCCGGCCGCAAGCGCACCCGGCCACTGTTGCTGAGCAGCTGCCCGCCCAGGGTACGGCCCTGATCGAGCCAGACATCCAGCGCCGGGGCATCCAGCAACAGCCGGCCCTGTAGCTGTTCGGCCGGCGGCCAGTCAGGCAGATAACTCAGCTGCGCCTGCATAAATTCCAGATACAGCTGGGTACTGGTGCTGTTGCGCGGGTGTTCTGAACCCAGCACCGTCTGCAGGGCAAATGCCGCCTGCCGCGCATTACCCTGCTGCAGGGACTGATCGAGCCAGTTGCGGACTTCCGCATCCACCAGATCGGGAATCAGTTGTTCGCGCAAATCCAGCGGCGCCTGCGGCAGGCCCAGCAACAACCCCAGACCGGCTTCGCGCGGGCTGTCACGGCCGGGCAACTGAATCTGTAATTCGGCCGTTACCGGGTAACTGCTGATACCGGGCTGATCAGCCGGTCTGTGTTGCAGGTCAGCCCGCAACCCCTGCACCTGCAGGGTTGAAAGCCCCGGCTGCAGGAACCAGCGGAATACGCCCTGCACATTTTCCAGCGCCCAGGGCTGTGGATACAGATCGGCGAGGTGGATCAGCATCTCATCCCCGCTCACCCGCAAGGCTCCGGCCGCAGGGTGAATATGCAGGCTGCCGCTTAACCCGGTAAAGGCGGGGATTCCCCGGTACGCCGAACTGCTGACTTCATCCAGCTGAGCGCGGACATCCAGCCTGGCGGCGGCGTTGGCACTGGCGGGTAAAAAAGAAAAGCGGATATCACTGGCCCGGCCTTCCGGCTGGGTGCCGGCGATATAGGGGGCAATTTCGTCAGGCAAAAACTGGTGTTGCAGCAACAACCGCTGCAAACCGTCCACATCAGCGGCGGGAATACCGATCTGCCAGCCTTTGCTGCCATTCACCGCCACCGAGCTGAGGCTGAGACTGTCGAAGGGTAAGGGGGTACTGAACTGTGGCTGCAGCCGCAAATGCCAGTCACTGCCGGTATGCCGGCCAGCCAGCAATAAGCGGCCATCCGCTAATTGCAGCGGTTCACCACGGGTGTGCAAATTCAGCTGCTCCACCGCCAGATCCAGGTACAGGGCCTGTAAATCGCCATCCTGCAACCGTAACCAGCCTCTGGCCCCTGCCCGCAAGGCATGCACGCTTAATCCTGCAGGCAGCTCATCCGGCACCCAGCGCTGCCAGTCCTGCGGATCAATTTCCAGATACAGTTCACCATGCTGGTGTTGCAGGGGCCATAACGGCCCTTGCAGGGAACCCTGCACGCGGATACCGGCCAGTTCATCACGGCCCCAGTTAATCTGACCGTCGATTTCATGCTGGCGGCCACGGTTACGCCAGAATAAATGGTCAATACGCAGGGCATCGGGGGCGTGCTGCAGATCCTGGCTGTTGATCTGCCAGTCATGCAGGCTGATGGTTTGTTGTAACTCCAGCCATTGCAGCCAGGCTGGCCGCTCACCGGCAGGTTCCGGAGCGGGGGCTGCGTCAGGATCGGCTTCCGGCAGGGTTACCACCCAGCCCGGGGCCAGTTGCCACTGGCGCGGTTGCAGCTGCTGCAGCTGCAGACGCACACCACTGATTTCTATACGCCGGAACACCGGCTGCTGCCAGAAGGCACTGGCACCGATATCCAGTTCCGCTTCCAGCTGTTCAATCTGTAAGCCTTCGCCGCCACCAACGGTAAGCCCCTGCACCGTCAGGGTGGGCGACAGTATCGACCAGCCCCCCTTCAGACTGGCCATCTGCACCGGCTGTCCGAGCAAGCCGGACAAATACTGTTCGGCTTCCGGCTGCCAGGTTTCCACCAGCGGTGCCAGCTGACGGCCAAGGCTGGAGTACAGGGCCAGCATGACCACGGCGACCACCAGGGTGATCCACAGCTGTGTCCAGAGTTCGCGTAGCCAGCTCATGCGTTACCTATTGCAGAATGATGTCGTACTGATCCTGAACGTACTGACTTTCGACCTGCAGTTTAATGGTTTTACCAATAAAGGCTTCCAGATCGGCCAGACCATTGCTGTCTTCATCCAGCAACCGGTCGACCACTTGCTGACTGGCCAGAACCAGATAGGTTCCGGCACCATAAGCCCGTTCTTCACGCAGAATTTCGCGGAACACTTCGTAGCAGATGGTTTCGGCGGTTTTCACCGACCCGCGACCACCGCAATGATGACAGGGTTCCATCAGCATTTGCTCGAGGCTTTCGCGGGTGCGCTTGCGCGTCATTTCCACCAGCCCCAGCTCGGAGACGCCGCTGATTTTGGTTTTGGCGTGGTCTTTTTCCAGCACTTTTTCCAGCATCCGCAGCACCTGGCGCTGATGCTCGGCTTCCACCATATCAATAAAATCAAGAATGATGATGCCACCCAGATTACGCAGCCGCAGTTGCCGGCCAATGGCGGTGGCCGCTTCCAGATTGGTTTTGAAGATGGTTTCTTCCAGATTGCGCCGGCCGACAAAACCACCGGTATTCACATCGATGGTGGTCATGGCTTCGGTCTGGTCAATCACCAGATAACCGCCGGATTTCAGCGGCACTTTGCGTTCCAGCGCGCGCTGGATTTCATCTTCCACACTGTACAGTTCAAACAGCGGCCGCGGGCCGGGGTAATACTCAATACGGTCGGCCACTTCCGGCACGTACTGGTTTACAAACTGCTCGATTTTCTGGAAGGTCTCACGCGAGTCGATAAAAATTTTGCTCACTTCCGGCCGCGCATAATCGCGCAGGGTACGCAGTGACAACGGCAGTTCGTCGTAGACCACCGACGGGGCTTTGTTGTCGCGGATACGTTCTTCCAGTTTGCGCCATAAACGGCGCAGATAGCGGGTGTCGGCCAGTATTTCATCGGCCCCGACACCTTCCGCCGCCGTGCGCACAATAAAACCGGCATCACCGCTGTTCAGCCCTTCACTCTCCATGCACTGCTGCACCAGCTGCTTCAGACGCTCGCGCTCCTGATCGTCATCAATGCGCTGGGAAACCCCGACATGCTCTTCCGCCGGCATATACACCAGATAGCGCGACGGGATGGCCAGTTGCGTGGTCAGCCGCGCACCTTTGGTACCGATGGGGTCTTTGGTAACCTGCACCACCAGTGACTGGCCTTCGTGCAACAGCTGGCCAATGGGCGTATTGCTATCACCCTTGCCGACTTCTCCGGCATGAATAAAGGCTGCCCGTTCTAAACCAATATCGACAAAGGCAGCCTGCATACCGGGCAGCACCCGCACCACTTTGCCCTTATAGATATTACCGACCAGTCCGCGGTGGTTGCTGCGTTCGATAAAAATCTCCTGCACCACCCCATTTTCGACCACTGCCACCCGGGTTTCGGTGGGGGTCAGGTTCATCAGAATTTCAGCATTCACGACTTGGGTCCTGCTGCCAGATAGGAATTCGGAATTCGCGCAGCATGGCTGCGGTTTCAGTGAGCGGCAAGCCCACCACATTGCTGTAGCTGCCGTTAATGCCCGCCACCAGTACTGCACCCAACCCCTGAATGCCGTAGGCACCGGCTTTGTCGGCCGGCTCGCCGGTGGCGATGTAGGCGTCAATCTGTGCATCGGTCAGCGTGCAGAAGGTAACGTCGGTGCGTACCACCTGTACGGTTTCGTGATCATCCTGCACCAGCGCCACCGCAGTCAGAACCTGATGGGTACGGCCAGACATGGCCTGCAGCATACGCCGGGCATCAGCATCGTCTTCGGGTTTTACCAGAATCTGATCCGCCAGTACGCCGGTGGTATCAGACCCCAACACCACGGCACCGGGGTTCAGTGCGGACACCGCACGGGCTTTTTCCAGCGCCAGGCGGGCCACGTAAGCGGCGGGCAGTTCTGCCGGCCGCGGGGTTTCATCCACGGCCTGCACCTGAATACGGAACGGTACGCCGATTTGTTGCAGTAATTCCCGCCGTCTTGGTGAAGATGACGCCAGTACAATCATGCCAGGTGCAGCCGTTTCATGCTGACATGCAGCAGGGCATACAACCAGGGCCAGACCAGACCGGAGACCAGCGCCGGCTCCCAGATGGCGACCGGCGTGCGGTTTTCGCTCACCAGCGCCACGGCCCAGAACTGTAATACCTGATGCACCACCACCAGCAGCATCATTACGGCGGTTAACTGCAGAAAATGAAACATAATCAGGCGCCGGTACAGCAGCTGCAGCAGTACAATATGTACCCCCAGCGTCAGCACGTTCAGCCCCAGCAGCTGATGGTTTTCCACATCCAGCATCAACCCCAGCGGAATGGCCAGCCACAGACCAAACTGGTGCGGCGCATGCAACACCAGAATACTGATCAGCAACAGCAACCACAGCGGCTGTAACCAGCTGAGCAGATCCGGCATGGGCAGGTGTTCCAGCACAAAGCCGGCAAACACCAGTAATAACGTCAGAATAACCGCGCGGATCTGCATTAATCCCTCCGCCACAAGGTTTCAGGCGGCACCCGGCTGGCACCTTTACGGAACACCAGCAATAAATGCCGGCTGCGATCCAGCTGGGCGCTGGGTTCGGCCAGCACTTTCGCAAACGACTGGCCGGGAATATTTTCCACTGCCGTCACCGTGGCCACCGGATAACCGCGCGGATAACGCTCACCCAGTCCGGAACTGACCAGCAGATCACCGGGAATAATATCGGCCGTGGCCGGCACATAAATCAGCTCCAGCTCGGTCAGCGAACCGGTACCCACTGCAATGGCGCGCACGCCGTTACGGTTTACCTGCACCGGAATGGCATGGTTAGGGTCGGCAATCATCAGTACCCGCGCGCTGAAGGGCATCACATCAATGACCTGCCCCAGCAGGCCGTAAGCGTCCAGCACCGGCTGACCGATAAAAACGCCGTCTTCGCCGCCTTTGTTCACCACAATCTGCTGACTGAAGGGATCAGGATCGACGGCGATGACCGAGGCCACCAGCACGCGATCATCCACCTGCTCGGAGGCGCTGAGCAGTTCGCGCAGCTCAATGTTTTCAGTTTCCAGTGCCGCCAGTCGCTGCGAACGCAGTTCCAGCACCAGATTGCGGGCCTGCAGCTGCTGATTTTCCATCAGCAACTGCTGGCGGCTGGTGGCAGATTCACCAAACCAGCGGCCGATCAGTTGCGGCACCAGGGCAGTTTGCTGAGCCGGTGCCAGCACATAACCAATGCCATAACGCAATGGCTGCGCCCAGCCATAACGACTGTCGGTCCACATCAGCAACAAGGCCACCACCGCCAGTGCCGCCAGACGTTGCGGCTGATAGGCGGGCATATAAAAACGGGATTTAATAATGCGTCCCCTGCGTCCGGAAAAATAAGGGCTTACTATACCGGCAAGCCCGGAGAGGGGCCAGCCGCAGCCATTCTCACTGACCATCAGGCAATAAAAACGGCGCCGCAGCGCCGTTGTTATTGCCCGCCCCTGGAATCAATCCAGAGCCAGCAGTTCCAGCTGTTGTTCGCTGGCGGTTTCCAGGAACTTGCCACCGCCACGCGCCACGCAGGTCAGCGGGTCATCGGCAACAATCACCGGCAGACCGGTTTCTTCGCTCAGCAATTTATCGAGGTCACGCAGCAGCGCACCGCCACCGGTCAGCACCATGCCACGCTCAGCCACGTCGGACGCCAGTTCCGGCGGTGATTGTTCCAGCGCGCTTTTCACGGCCTGGACGATGGCCGCCAGAGATTCCTGCAGCGCCTCCAGAATTTCGTTGGAGTTCAGCACGAAGCTGCGCGGGATACCTTCCGCCAGATTACGACCGCGGACATCAATTTCACGCACCTCACCACCCGGATAAGCGGTACCAATTTCCTGCTTGATGCGCTCAGCCGTGGCTTCGCCGATCAGGCTGCCGTAGTTACGGCGGATATAGGCGACAATGGCTTCATCAAAGCGGTCACCACCGATCTTCACGGACTCGGCATAAACCACGCCACTGAGCGAGATAATGGCAATTTCAGTGGTGCCGCCACCGATATCCACCACCATGGAGCCACGGGCTTCATCCACCGGGAGGCCGGCACCAATGGCCGCAGCCATCGGCTCGTGAATTAAGTAAGCACGGCTGGCGCCGGCACCCATGACCGAATCACGGATGGCTTTACGTTCAACCTTGGTGGCCTGATACGGCACACACACCACCACCCGCGGGCTGGGGGGCAGCAGGCTGCTTTCGTGCACTTTTTTAATGAAGTACTGCAGCATTTTCTCGGTCACTTCAAAGTCGGCAATCACGCCGTCTTTCATCGGCCGGATGGCCTGAATATTACCCGGCGTACGCCCCAGCATCCGCTTAGCTTCTGTACCTACCGCCGCCACGCTCTTCTGATGTCCCTGCAAACGAATGGCAACAACCGAGGGTTCATTCAGCACAATTCCTTTATCACGCATATAAATCAGCGTATTGGCTGTTCCGAGGTCGATCGACAGATCGCTGGAAAACAAGCCTCTTAATTTCTTAAACATCCAATTGATTCCTGTTCACAGGTGGGCAAATTGCGGGTAACTCTAACAATGGCGGGGATTTAGGGCAAGGCGCATTTATGCTACTCTCAGCCGCTTTCTAACCGGCATTATAACTGGAGTAAGCACATGGCTCTGGACCAACAACAGGTTCGTGACATTGCCGATCTGGCCCGTCTGCAAATAGACGATTCCCAGATTGCGGAATACCAGACCAATCTCAGCAATATCCTCACCCTGGTAGAACAACTGGCCAGTGTGGACACTTCCGCCATTGAACCCATGGCGCATCCGCTCGATGCAGTGCAGCGCCTGCGTGCCGATGCAGTCACCGAAACCAATCAGCGCGATCACTTTCAATCCATCGCCCCGGCTACGGAACAGGGTTATTACCTGGTTCCACGCGTGGTTGAATAACAGCGGTAAGGAAGAACCCCATGCATAACAAAACCATGGCTGAGATCAGCCGCGACCTGGCCGCCGGCGCTTACAGCAGCGTTGAAATTACCAATGAGTTGCTGAACCGCGTGCAACAGCGCGATGCGCAGTACAACAGTTTTATCACCGTTACCGCCGAGCAGGCGCTGGCACAGGCCAAAGCCGCTGACACCCGTCGCGCCGCCGGCAATGCCAGCGATTTAACCGGCGTGCCCTTTGCCCACAAAGATATTTTCTGCACCAACGGCGTGCTGACCACCTGCGGTTCAAAAATGCTGAGCAATTTCGTCGCCCCCTACGACGCCACCATTGTCGACAATTTCAATCAGGCCGGTGCCGTATCACTGGGCAAACTGAATATGGACGAGTTCGCCATGGGCTCGTCCAACGAAAGCTCCTTTTATGGCGCCGTCGCCAACCCCTGGGATAAAGACCGTGTTCCTGGTGGTTCCTCCGGTGGTTCTGCTGCTGCCGTGGCCGCCCGTCTGGTACCCGGCGCCACCGCTTCGGATACCGGCGGTTCTATTCGTCAGCCGGCGGCTTTTTGTGGCTTAACCGGCCTGAAGCCGACCTATGGCCGCGTCTCCCGCTGGGGCATGATCGCTTACGCCTCCAGCCTGGATCAGGCTGGCACCATCACGCGCACGGCGGAAGATGCCGCGCTGATGCTGAATGTAATGGCCGGTTTTGATGCCAAAGATTCCACCTGCATGAATCATGAAGTGCCGGATTACCGCAACACGCTGAACAACAGCATCGCCGGCTTAACCATCGGCCTGCCGGAAGAATATTTCCGCAGCGATTTAAGCGCTGATATGCAACAAGCCGTGCGTAACGCCATTGCCGAATACGAAAAATTGGGTGCAAAGGTAAAACCGATTTCACTGCCCAATACCCACCTGGCGATTCCGGCCTATTACATCATTGCGCCGGCCGAATGCTCCGCCAACCTGTCGCGCATGGACGGTGTGCGCTTTGGCTACCGCTGCGACAACCCGCAGGACATTAACGACCTGTACAAGCGCTCCCGCGGTGAAGGCTTCGGTCCGGAAGTAAAACGCCGCATTATGATCGGTGCCTATGCGCTGTCGGCCGGCTTCTACGATGCCTACTACAAAAAAGCGCAACAGGTGCGCCGCTTAATCAAAAACGATTTCGCCGAGGCCTTTAAAGAGGTTGATCTGATTGCCGGTCCGGTAACCCCGACCCCGGCCTTTAAGCGTGGCGAAAAAACCACCGACCCGGTGGCCATGTATCTGGAAGATATTTTTACCATTGCGCTGAACCTGGCCGGCTTGCCGGGCATGTCGGTTCCTTGTGGCATGGTGAATAACCTGCCGGTGGGACTGCAGTTAATCGGTAATTATTTTGACGAAGCGCGCCTGCTCAATGCCGCGCATCAGTTCCAGCAGGTGACCGACTGGCACCAGCAAAAACCGGCCGGTGTGTGAGGAGTTCTGAGATGGAATGGGAAGTTGTTATCGGCCTTGAGATTCACGCTCAGCTGGCCACCAAATCAAAAATTTTCTCCGGCGCCGCCACGCAGTACGGTGCCGAAGCCAACACTCAGGCCTGCGCGGTGGATTTAGGTTTACCCGGTGTATTACCGGTGTTTAACGAAGAAGCCCTGCGCATGGCGGTAAAATTCGGCCTAGCCATTGATGCCGACATCGGTAAAAAATCGGTGTTCGACCGCAAAAATTATTTCTATCCAGATCTTCCGAAAGGCTACCAGACCACCCAGCTGCACCACCCCATTGTCGGTAAAGGCTGTATCGAAATTGAGCTGGATGACGGCACCACCAAACGCATTAACGTAACGCGCGCGCACCTGGAAGAAGACGCCGGCAAATCCGTACACGAAGGTTTCAACGGCATGTCGGGTATCGACCTGAACCGTGCCGGTACGCCGCTGGTGGAAATTGTGTCGGAACCGGAACTGCGCAGCGCCAAAGAAGCCGCCGCTTATTTCCGCAAAATGCACAGCATTGTTACTTATCTGGGTATTTGCGACGGCGATTTATCCCAGGGCTCCATGCGCTGCGACTGCAACGTCTCATTGCGTCCGAAAGGCCAGCAGGAATTCGGCACCCGCACCGAAATTAAAAACGTCAACTCGTTCCGTAACGTCGAGCGCGCCATCGAAGCCGAAATTGAACGGCAGATGGATCTTCTCGAAGACGGCGGCAAAATCCTGCAGGAAACCCGTCTGTACGACGCCGACAAAAACGAAACCCGCGCCATGCGCTCGAAAGAAGTCGCCAACGATTACCGCTATTTCCCTTGCCCGGATTTATTGCCGGTCATCATTGATGACAACTACATCGAAGCCGTACGCGCCACCCTGCCGGAATTACCGGATGCCAAGCGCAAGCGTTTTGTTAAGGATCATGGCCTGTCACCGGTGGACGCAGCTGTACTGGCGTCCAGCCGCGAACTGGCACATTACTTTGAAACCGCCGCCAAAGCCGCCAACGACTATAAACTGGCCGCTAACTGGGTGCAGGGCGATGTATCCGCCACGCTGAACCGGCTGGAAATCGGTATCGACCAGCTGGCTGTGTCAGCGGAACAGCTGGGCCGCATTCTGCAGCTGATCAAAGACAGCACCCTGAACAACGGCGGCGCCAAAGAAGTGTTCAACGCCCTGCTGGACAGCAAAGGCGATGGCAGTGCGGCCTGCATTGATGCGCTGGTAGACAGCATGGGCCTCAAGCAGGTATCCGAT
This sequence comes from Venatoribacter cucullus, assembly GCF_016132445.1. Classification (NCBI taxonomy): domain Bacteria; kingdom Pseudomonadati; phylum Pseudomonadota; class Gammaproteobacteria; order Oceanospirillales; family Oceanospirillaceae; genus Venatoribacter; species Venatoribacter cucullus. Next base: position 2,388,653 of record NZ_CP046056.1, read on the forward strand.
ACCGGCGCCATTGAAGCCATTGTGGCGGAAGTGCTGGCGGCCAACCAATCGCTGGTCGATGGCTATCTGGCCACTCCGGAAGACAAGCGCGCCAAAGCCATCGGGCCCTTTATTGGTCTGGTGCGCAAAGCTGCCAAAGGGGTAAACCCGCAGGTGGTGATGGACGTTCTGCAGAAGAAGCTGAACGAGCTGGGCTGATGCATCATCCGGCCGCCGCCTGACCCTGGTCATGACAGCCGCCGGATAGCTCTGCTACAAGGTTGTTTGTGCATCAACATCAGGGAGTTCTGCATGCAATTTAAACTGATTCTGGTGTTCGTCGATGACGAGAAAACCGACAAGGTGCTGGACGCTGCCCGTGCTGCCGGCGCGACCGGCGCCACCATCATCAGCCATGCCCGCGGCCAGGGACTGAAAAAAATGACCGGTATCTTTGGCTTAGAACTGCTGAATCCGCGGGCAGTTTTGCTGATTCTGGTAGAAGAACGACGGGCTGACGCAATCCTGCAGGCGGTCACCGATGCCGGTGGTCTGGATGAACAGCTGGATACCGGCATCGCCCTGATGCTGGATGTGGATAAAGCCTTAGGCCTGACTCAGCATATTGAAGCGCTGCAAAAAGAACATCCGCTGTAACGATCTGCTCTGACAGCCATAAAAAAACCGCCAACTGGCGGTTTTTTTATGCTTCACACTGACGCTTCAGGAAATTACTTAACCACTTTCAGGGCTGGTTTCGTACCTGAAGGTTCCGGTGCCGACGGCGGCGGCAGATCATCCGGATCGGGCGCACCCGCTTCGGTACCAAATACCATACCCTGACCATTCTCACGGGCGTAGATAGCCAGAATCGCCACCACCGGCACAAAGACCGACATCGGCACTCCGCCAAAGCGGGCGTTGAAGGATAAACCATCGTTATCGATCAACAGATTCTGTACTGCCGCCGGGCTGATATTCAGCACAATCTGGCCGTCGTTCACAAACTCCTGCGGCACCTGCACGCCCTGCAGGCCGGCATCGACCAGCAGGTAAGGCGTACACTGGTTATCCAGAATCCACTCGTGCAGTGCCCGCACCAGATACGGACGACTGGGGGTCATGGCACGGCTCATCAGTCGCGCATTTCCCGCTCACGATCCGACAGGCTGGCCTGGAAGGCTTCGCGGTCGAACAGGCGTTCCATATATTGCAGCAAGGGTTTGCACTGTTTTTCCGGCAGTTCGATGCCCAGTACCGGCAAGCGCCACAGGATAGGTGCCATGCAGCAATCCACAATCGAGAATTCCTCGTTCATAAAATACGGCATTTCAACAAAAATCGGCGTAATGGCGATCAGGCTTTCAGTCAGCTCTTTACGGGCTGCCTCAGCCTCTTTGCCTTTACCGGTCAGAATGGTGCGGATCAGGTCGCCCCAGTCTTTCTCAACGCGGTGAATCCACAAACGGCTCTGTGCACGGGCTACCGGGTATACCGGCAACAGCGGCGGATGCGGAAAACGCTCATCGAGGTATTCCATCATCACATTCGGCTCGTACAGAACCAGATCACGGTCGACCAGAGTCGGCAGTGAATTATAAGGATTCAGGGATGCCAGATCCTCCGGCTTGTTATCCGGATCCACGTCATGAATATCAACCGCGACCCCTTTTTCAGCCAGTACGATACGTACGCGATGGCTGTAATGATCGGACGGATCCGAAAAAAACGTCATGGAAGAGCGCTTCGCTACAACCCCCATAGTTTCCTCACCTTTTATCAGCAAACCCATTAAACAAATACAGCCCGGCCGCGGGTTGCGCGGTCGGGCTCTGTGTCAGCAAGACCAATCGTCTTACTTAAAGTCTTTCCAGTACTCTTTGTTCAGCATGTATACCGGAACAAAGAAGATGGCCAGGAACAACAGCACCCACCAACCCAGACGCTGACGCTCCAGTGCAATCGGCTCGCCCATATAAACCAGGAAGTTCACCAGGTCATATACCAGCTTGTCGTATTCTGCAGCACTCAGGGTACCCGGCTCGGCCAGATACAGCACACCATCCTGTTCTTCGGTAATTTCCTGGCCGGTCAGGGTGTCAAACCCTACACGCACCTGCGCAGTACCTTTTACCTGAAGGCCCTGCAGTTCACCCAGAACATGCGGCATACCAACATCTTTGAAGACTTCGTTGTTGACGCCGTAAGGACGGGTCGGGTCTTCATAGAAGCTGCGCAGGTAGGTATAAACCCAATCCGGACGACGCACACGCGCCACCAGAGTCAGGTCCGGCGGCGTCGCCCCAAACCATTTTTTACCGTCTTCTGCGCGCATAGCGTTGGTCATCAGGTCACCGAATTTTTTATCGGCAAACACCAGATTTTCCATCATCAGCTCTTCCGGAATATCCAGATCACGGGCCACACGGTTATAACGACCGTGTTCCAGCGAGTGACAGCCCATGCAGTAATTCATATAGGTCTGGGCACCGCGCTGCAGTGATGCAGTATCGGTCAGATCGGTCAGGTGCTTATCCAGCTGCACAGAAGGAGCTGCCGCCATAGCAACGGCAGGAATCAGTGCGGCAATTAACGCAAATACTTTTTTCATGCTCAGTGGCCCCCGGTTACACGCTCAGGTACTGGTTTGGTTTTTTCCATGCTGGTGTAGATCGGCATGGCCAGGAAGAAACCGAAATAGATCACCGAACCGATACGGGACAGCAATGTGTTAATGTCGGTTGCCGGCTGAGTACCCAACCAGGTCAGCAGAACGAAAGCTGCTGCGAAAATCGGGATCAGAGTACGGCTGATCCAGCCCTTGTAGCGCCAGCTCTTCACCGGGCTGCGGTCCAGCCAGGGCAGTACGAACAGAATGGCAATCGCAGCGCCCATGGCAATAACGCCCAGCAGCTTATCCGGTACCGCACGCAGAATCGCGTAGAACGCACCGAAGTACCATACCGGCGCAATGTGGTCCGGAGTCTTCAGGCCGTTGGCCGGCTCGAAGTTCGGGTATTCCAGCATAAAGCCGTTACCTTCCGGGAAGAAGAACATCACGGTAGAGAACACCATCAGGAATACCACGATACCGACCATGTCATGCACGGTGTAGTAAGGGTGGAACGGAACGCCATCCAGCGGCTTGCCGTTTTCATCTTTCAGGGCTTTGATATCCACGCCATCCGGGTTGTTGGAACCCACTTCATGCAGCGCCAGCAGGTGCAGAACCACCAGCATCACAATCACCAGCGGTACGGCAACCACGTGCAGGGCGAAGAAACGGTTCAGCGTAGCGCCAGAGATCAGGAAGTCACCACGGATCCACTCAGTCAGAGCATCACCAATACCAAAGGGAATAACGGAGAACAGGGAAATAATTACCTGCGCACCCCAGTAAGACATCTGACCCCAGGGCAGTACATAACCCATAAAGGCTTCAGCCATCAGCGCCAGGTAGATCAGCATACCGAAGATCCAGATCAGCTCACGCGGCTTCTGATAAGAGCCGTACATCAGCGCCCGCATCATGTGCAGGTAGACGGCAATAAAGAAGAAGGTGGCACCGGTAGAGTGCATATAACGGAGCAGCCAGCCCCATTCCACATCACGCATGATGTATTCAACGGAAGCGAAAGCACCTTCGGCACTGGGCACGAAGTTCATGGTCAGCCAGATACCAGTAAGGATCTGGTTAACCAGCATCAGCATCGACAGTACGCCGAAGAAATACCAGAAGTTGAAGTTTTTCGGCGCATAGTACTTGGACATATGCTTTTCGTAGGTCTGAGTAACCGGCAGACGATCGTCAATCCAGCCCATCAGAGTGTTTTGCTGCTTGCTCATCAGGCATTCTCCTCGTCTACGCCGACTACTACGACGTTATCGGATTCATAAGAATACGGCGGAATAACCAGGTTATCAGCGGCCGGAGAGCCATTGAAAACACGGCCGGACAGGTCAAACTTGGAACCGTGACAGGGGCAGTACCAGCCACCTTTCCAGTTGGCATCGAAGGCTTCCGGCTTAACTTCCGGGAAGTATTTCGGTGCGCACCCCAGGTGCGTACAGACACCCAGCACCACAATCAGCTCCGGATCACGGGAGCGATGCAGGTTATCGGCATACGCCGGCTGCTGAGCTTTGTTGGTGTTGAGCGGATCTTTCAGATCGCCATTCAGAGACTCCAGCAAACCGAGAGTCTCAGGGGTACGGCGGGTAACATAAACCGGCTTACCACGCCATTCGGCTACCAGCATGGCACCCGGTTCGATTTTACTGATATCCACTTTCGCCGGAGCACCTGCTGCCTTAGCCTTCTCACTGGGTAACCAGGATTTTACGAAGGGTACTGCGACGAAGCCTGCACCGACAGCACCGAGGGCAGCGGTCGTGCCCAATAGCAGAGTGCGCCGACCCTTATTCACGCCGTCTTGACTCATTACCATCATCTCCCATCAAAGAAATTCTTGCGCAGCTCGCTGGCCAAAAGCTTTTGTATCGTTTTAAAACAGACCATGCGCAGCATGCAGAGCGGCGCACATAGTAAAGAAATTAGCCGAATGAGACAACCGGAAAACCCATAGCGAATGGGGTATTAGAGGCATAAAAAAAACGCCCATTGACCTAGGACAATGGGCGTCTTTATAAGCGGCTTCTGCCAGCGTATTAACGCTTGGAGAATTGTGGCTTCTTACGTGCTTTACGCAGACCCACTTTCTTACGCTCAACTTCACGGGCATCACGGGTTACATAACCAGCGGCGCGCAGAGTCGGACGCAGAGTTTCATCGTACTGCATCAGTGCACGGGTAATACCGTGACGGATTGCACCGGCCTGACCGTTGCCGCCGCCGCCGTTAACGTTTACATAAACGTCAAATTTGGCCAGGCTTTCAGTCAGTTCCAGCGGCTGACGAACTACCATGCGGGCAGTTTCACGGCCGAAGTACACATCCAGAGGACGATTGTTAATTACGATGCTGCCAGTACCCGGACGCAGGAAAACACGTGCAGTAGAAGTCTTGCGACGGCCGGTACCATAGTATTGAGTGACTGCCATGATCTTATCCCAGTTTCAGTTCTTGCGGTTGCTGAGCAGTATGCGGATGCTCGCTACCGGCATAAACTTTCATTTTCTTGAACATGTCACGACCCAGCGGGTTTTTCGGGAGCATGCCCTTAACAGCCAGTTCAATAACTTGTTCCGGCTTGTGGTCAATCAGCTTCTCGAAAGAGATGGACTTCAGACCACCCGGATAACCGGTGTGGCGATGGTACATCTTATCAGTCGACTTATTGCCGGTGACCTGGATTTTTTCTGCATTGATAATGACGATGTAATCGCCGGTATCAACGTGAGGAGTGTATTCTGGCTTGTGCTTGCCTCTCAGACGGCGAGCAACCTCAGTGGCCAGGCGACCCAGCGTCTGCTCAGCTGCATCAACAACAAACCACTCACGTTTTACGGTTTCGGGTTTCGCGCTGTAAGTTTTCATCAAATTCTCGCCTTTAAGGGCAGGTTGATTCGTAAAGAGGGCGGCATTCTATAGGAAGGAATCACGCAGCGCAAGCAATCTGCCGCACAGAATTCCAGCAGCCGGAACCGGCGCCCTGGTCTCAGTAATGTTCCGGCTCACGGAACTTGACCAGTCCGTAAATCAGGACCAGCAAGGTTACCATAATATCGAGCAAAATCCCCAGCGCCATGGCCGAGGAAGTTTCTTCCTGCTGGTCGTAACCGAGCGACTGGCCGGTATAAAAGAAACCGGCACTGACCAGAAACGCCACCAGAATACAGGCAATCAGGTAGTAGCCTTTGGCATCATCGAGCGTCAGCCGTTCTTCCAGCACCTGCATCTGCAACAGATAATAAGCGGTATACGCCAGTGAGCCGGCCAGCAACATGCCAATCACAAAAAACACAATCATGTTATTTCCCTTTCAGTAACAATCCGACAATCCTAGCCCAACCGGGGCAGGCTTCAAGCCGGCACAGTGTCTCAGTGCTCCCGGGTGGCGCTGAACTGAACATCCGGCCAGCGCTCCTGGGTCAGGCTCAGGTTAACCCGGGTCGGCGCGATATAGGTCAGGTGACCGCCGCCATCAATGGCCAGGTTTTCTGCCGCCTTGCGTTTAAAGTCTTCCAGCATTTTATGATCGTTACAGTACACCCAGCGGGCGGTGTGTACCGATACCGGCTCATAAATACATTCCACTTTGTATTCATCGCGCAGCCGCTGCTGCACCACATCAAACTGCAGCACACCCACTGCACCCAGAATCAGGTCGTTATTGTTCAGCGGCATAAACAGCTGCGTCGCCCCCTCTTCTGATAACTGCTGCAAGCCTTTCTGCAACTGCTTCATTTTCAGCGGATCTTTTAAGCGCACCCGCTTGAACAACTCCGGGGCAAAGTGCGGAATACCGGTAAACCGCAGAGCCTCGCCTTCGGTAAAGGTATCGCCAATCTGAATGGTGCCATGGTTGTGCAGGCCGATAATATCGCCCGACACCGCTTCTTCTACATGCGAGCGGTCGCCGGCCAGAAAAGTAACGGCATCGGCAATACGAATATCTTTACCAATGCGCACATGCTGCATCTTCATGCCCTTGGTGTAAGTACCGGAGCAGATTCGCATAAAGGCGATGCGGTCACGGTGCTTGGGATCCATATTGGCCTGAATTTTAAAAATAAAGCCGCTGAATTTTTCTTCCGTCGGCGGCACCGGACGGGCATCGGTTTCCCGTGGCAGCGGCGCGGGTGCCCATTCGACAAAATAATCCAGCATTTCGCGCACACCGAAATTAGCCAGTGCGGTACCAAAAAATACCGGGGTTAATTCGCCGCGCCGGTATTCATCCAGATCAAATTCATGGCTGGCACCCTGCACCAGCTCAATTTCATCAGTCAGTTCAGCCACCAGTTCCGCACCCAGCAAGGCGGCCGCTTCCGGCGACTGCAAGCCCTGAATCTGAATATCATCCGGCACCACACTGCCCTGCCCGGGGGTAAATACGTGAATGGTATCGGTGATCAGGTTGTAGACGCCTTTAAAGGCCTTGCCCATACCAATGGGCCAGGTGACCGGCGCACATTTGATTTTCAGGATGGTCTCGATTTCATCCATCACCTCAATATGGTCGCGCACTTCACGGTCCATTTTGTTAATGAAGGTAAAAATCGGGGTATCCCGCAGGCGGCAGACTTCCATCAGTTTAATAGTACGGTCTTCCACACCCTTGGCACCGTCGATCACCATCAGCACCGAGTCCACCGCCGTCAGCGTGCGGTAGGTATCTTCCGAGAAGTCTTCGTGGCCGGGGGTATCCAGCAGGTTGACCATGCGGCCCTTATAAGGAAACTGCATCACCGAGGTGGTAATGGAAATACCCCGCTCCTGCTCCATCTGCATCCAGTCAGAGGTCGCCATACGGCCGGTCTTTTTGCCTTTTACAGTACCGGCCAGCTGAATGGCATTACCCAGCAGCAGCAGCTTTTCCGTAATGGTGGTTTTACCCGCATCGGGGTGGGAAATAATACCGAAAGTACGGCGCTGACCGACTTCCTCTGTAAAGGCTGACTTCGACATCGCTTGCGATCTTCTTCAGGGCGGCAAGCCAGGGCTGCCGCAGGGTGATTCTGATCCCGCGCGGATCAGTCTGAGGGGCGCCATAATATGCAAAGGACCGCTTTTTGACCAGAAGCAAGCTTTACCACAACAGTCATCGCCGCGGCCGCCGGCACTGATATAATGCGCCGATGAATCCGAACCTTAATTCTGTAGTGCAGCGGCTGGCCTTGTTGCGACTGGCGATTGCCAGCGTCTGGCTGATCTTTCTGCTGTATCTGCAACTGAACCATTTTGCCGGTCTGGGCATCGCCTGGACCTTACTGGGCTTATACCTGCCCCTGTTATTACTGAACGCCTGGCAGGGCTGGCAACGGCCCGTACAGGACTGGCAACTGTTGCTGCACCTGGCGGTGGAATGTCAGCTGCTGACCGGCCTGCTGTTTTTCACCGGCGGCGTGACCAACCCCTTTATTTCTTACTTTCTGGTGCTGCTGGTCATTGCCGCCTACAGCCTGCCGGCCCGTTTTGCCTGGCTGATCGCCATTATCGGCATTACCGACTACAGCGTGCTGACCCAGTGGTATCAACCGCTGTTAAGTCACCATATGCATGGCATTTCCGGCAGTTCGTTATTCGATCTGCACCTGGGCGGTATGTGGCTGACCTTTGTCATCAGCGCACTGATCTTTATGACCCTGATTCCGTTGTTGCTGCGCGCCGGCCAGCAACAGCAGCAGGAAATTCAGCAGTTACGCGAGCGCCAGTTAAAGAATGAACAGCTGATTGGCATTGCGACACTGGCCGCCGGCACCGCCCATGAAATGGGCACGCCGCTGATGACCATGCACATGGTGCTGGACGAGGTGGCCCACCAGCCCGAACACTTAATCAGCGCCCACGACCTGCATATCCTGCGCGAACAGGTGGCCCAATGCCGGCAGTCTTTGCAACAACTGGCCCGGGCCGGCCGCGAGGTGCACCACACCGGGCAACAGCAGGCCCACCCCTGGCTGATGACCTTGCTGCGACGCTGGCGCCTGAGCCATCCGAATGCGCTGTGGGTGGATGATGGCATTGCCTGCAAAGCCGTCATTCCGTCTTCCCCCCTGCTGGATCAGGCCCTGCTGAATCTGCTCGATAACGCCGCGGAAGCCGGCCGGCAGCCGGTGCACCTGCACAGTTCGGTGCAGGATGGCTGCTGGCAGCTGCATATCGTCCAGCCCGACCCGCAAGCTGCCGCACACATCCGTCAGCAGCATTTATTTGTCAGCGATAAGGAACAGGGCATGGGCCTGGGGCTGTATCTGAGCAACGCCAGTGTGGAACAATTCGGCGGCACCATTCATCTGCAGGCGCAGCACGATGGCAGCAGCTTATGCCGGTTACGCCTGCCCTTATGTACCCGGGACAACCACCATGGCTGAACGCATTCTGCTGATTGACGACGACCCGCACTTTACCCAGGTGCTGAGCCGCAGCCTCGAGCGCCGGGGGCATCCCTGCGCGACGGCCGCCGATGGCCCGGCCGCCCTGACGGCCGCACAAACATTCCGGCCTGACTGGATGGTGCTGGATTTACGGCTGGAAAAAGAATCCGGCCTGAGCCTGATTCAGCAGTTAAAAAGCCACTGCCCGCACAGCCGCATCGTCATGCTCACCGGCTACGCCAGCATTCCAACGGCGGTCGAGGCGGTGAAACTGGGAGCCTGGAATTATCTGCACAAGCCGGCCACCCTGCAGGAATTACTGGCCGCCTTTGCCGACGGCAGCAGCAAACCGGGGAGCCTGAACCCTGAAGATACCGACACAGAAATAATGTCAGTCGACCGGCTGGAGTGGGAACATATTCAGCGGGTGCTGAACGAACAGGCGGGTAATATTTCCGCCACCGCCCGGGCATTGAACATGCACCGCCGCACCCTGCAGCGCAAATTACAAAAATACGCGCCGCGATGACGTTAACGGGATTAAAAAAGACGGCTCAGCGGAAATAGGATTCGTCGTCGAAGGTACTGAGCCAGCGGCTGTGAAACACCACCATACCGGTAATAAACATGCCATTGACCACCCCTTCCGGAAACATCATCAGCGGCAGATAACGCAAAAAGTCATGCCACAGCGCCGCCAGGCTATAAATACCCTGCGCCCACAGCGCCAGGCTCTGGGCAATATCCGCAGCCATCTGCGCCAGCCCGGCATTCAGAAAGCCGGCGACCAGAATATAAATAAAGGGGTTGTGCGGCAGTCGCTGCCACACCTGCCACCAGAAGGCATAACTGCACAGCACCGGCACGGCCACCGCCAGCACAAACTGATAGGGTGCCGCCGCCCACCAGAGCTTGCCCGACAACACCAGCAACAGCTGCACCAGTGCGCCGGCCAGCAACGCCAGCCGCCAACCCATCAGCAAAGTAGCGGCAGTTAACCCGTACAGATGAAAATGCAACCCAGGCCGGATACCAGCCTGCAAGCTCCACAAGATTGCCAGCACCACCACGGCACCGAAGAAGAAATGCTGCGCACCACGGTGCTGGCGCAAAGCCTGCCAACCGGCATTACGACCCGCCACCAGCAGCAAGCCCACTGCCACCGGCAACGCCAACCATAAAGCCAGCGGGCTGAGCAGCCCGGCCGGTAGCATCATGGCTGCAGGTCCATGCAATACAGCAAGGCATCCTCGCTGCCCTGCGCCGTGGGGTAATAATTGGGCCGGCAACCGGCCTGACAAAAACCCATGGATTCGTACAAAGCGATGGCCGGCTCATTGCTGGCGCGCACATCCAGAAACCACTGTTCGGCACCCTGCTGCTGCAGCTGTTGCTGCAAATGGTTCATCAGGGCGCGGCCGTAACCACGGCCCTGCTGGTTGGGATCGACGGCGATCATCAGCAATTCGGCTTCGCCGGCAATCAGGGTATTCACGGCATAAGCCAGCACCCGGCCATCCTGTTCCAACACCTGTACACAGCCGGATTTGGCCAGATAGCGGCGTAAGACACTTTCCGGCCAGGGATGAAAATGGGCGGCCCGCTCGATGGCCAAAATGGCTGGTATATCCTGCTCAGTGGCCATGCGGATTAACATGCTCAGGCTCCACACAGAGCCAGCAAATCCAGCCACAGCTGGCGCTTGGCGGCGGCACTGCGCTGCAGTTCCGGCAACGACGCAATATGGCTGCGCGGTTCGGTACCAATCTGTTGCAGCCAGTAACGACTGTCCTCACCCACCGTTACGGCGGCCAGCGTATCGGCTCCGCACAGGTGCTGCCATTGCGCCTGCAGCGCCCGCAAGGCAACCGGGGTGGTCTGATCGTCGTGCGCCGAGGCAATAAAAGGCCAGCGGAACTCCTGCGGCGGCGGCACAAACTGTGCCTGACCGGTGAGTGCCTGCTGAATACGGAACAGCAGGGGGGGCAACTGTTCAGCCGCCTCAGCCTGATCACAGACCCAGATAAACGGCAGGCTGGTGCGGAAGAAATACAGCCGGAACTGCGGTACGACGGTCGGATCCGGCGCAGCAGCCGTGGTGTTTTCCACCGCGGCGGTAACAACCGGTGCAGCAACCGCCGCAGCGGCGGTGGCGGGTTCAGCGTCCGGCTCCAGCATCGCCGTCAGATTCGGCCGCGCACCGGACGCGCTGTGATGCAGCAGCTGATTGGCCGCCGGATGGGCAATATGCCCGCCCGGGTGCGCAAAGGAGGGTTTCGCCTGAGCAGCAGCCGCAGTCGTTTCCGGCAGCCAGCGCGGCGCCGGACCATGCGGCAATGGCTGACGTGGCAACCATTGCACCACGCCCATGGCCTGCAGGTAATCGAGGCGCCGCTGTTCCAGCATGCTTATACGCCGTCGGCTTGCGGATGCTGACGGGCAGCCCCCGACAACAACAGATTCAGCGCATGAATGTACGCCTTGGCCGAGGCCACCACGATATCGGTATCCGCACCGCTGCCGTTAACAATGCGGCCGCCTTTTTCCAGCCGCACCGTCACTTCACCCTGGGAATCCGTGCCCTGAGTAATGGCATTTACCGAATACAGCAACAGGTTGGCACCGGACGCAGCAATGCTTTCAATGGCTTTCAGCGCGGCATCCACCGGACCACTGCCGTTGGCTTTGGCGCGTTGTTCCTGACCGTTATGGCTGACCACCACTTCTGCAACCGGCGTTTCACCAATGGCGGAATGGCATTCCAGCGCCACCAGCTTAAAGGTTTCGGGGGCGGCATCACTGATCGCTTCGCTGACCAGCGCCTGCAGGTCTTCGTCGAAAATTTCGTGCTTTTTATCGGCCAGCTCTTTAAAGCGGGCAAAGGCATCGTTCAGGGCGGCGTCGGTGTCGAAGGTGACGCCCAGCTCTTCCAGCCGGCTGCGGAAAGCGGCGCGGCCGGAGTGTTTGCCCATCACCATTTTATTGGCGCCCCAGCCCACATCTTCGGCCTTCATAATTTCGTAAGTTTCACGATGTTTCAGCACGCCGTCCTGGTGAATACCGGACTCATGGGCAAAGGCGTTGGCGCCAACGATGGCCTTGTTCGGCTGTACCGGGAAACCGGTAATGGACGATACCAGGCGCGAGGTCGGTACGATGTGTGTGGTATCAATGCCGGTTTCCAGCCCGAACAGGTCGTGACGGGTACGCAGCGCCATCACAATTTCTTCCAGCGCGGCGTTACCGGCGCGCTCGCCCAGACCGTTGATGGTGCACTCAACCTGACGCGCGCCATTGGCCACCGCAGCCAGTGAGTTGGCCACCGCCAGACCGAGGTCGTTGTGGCAATGCACCGAGAAAATGGCTTTGTCAGCGTTGGGAATACGCTCCAGCAGGGTTTTGATTTTATAACCGAACTCTTCCGGAATGGCATAACCCACGGTATCCGGAATATTAATGGTACGCGCACCAGCGTTGATGGCGGCTTCAATAATGCGGCAGAGGAAATCGTTTTCGGAACGGCCGGCGTCTTCGCAGGAAAACTCGACATCTTCCACCAGACTGCGGGCTTTTTTCACCGCATACACGGCCTGCTCTACCACCTGATCCGGTTGCATGCGCAGCTTGTACTGCATGTGGATGGGTGAGGTGGCAATAAAGGTATGAATACGCGCCCGTTCGGCTTTTTTCAGCGCGTCGGCGGCGTGTTCAATATCGCGGTCAACGGCGCGGGCCAGACTGCAGATGGTGCTTTCGCGTACGGCCTCGGCCACCGCCTGAATGGCAGCAAAATCGCCCGGCGAGGCAGCGGCAAAACCGGCTTCAATCACATCGACGCGCATTTTTTCCAGCGCTTTACCAATGCGGACCTTTTCTTCTTTGGTCATGGATGCGCCGGGGCTTTGTTCGCCATCGCGCATTGTCGTATCAAAAATAACCAAACGGTTCTGCTGGCTCATAGGCTGCTCCAATGCCGGAAAAAATCAGGCGCTTAGTATACGCCTGATCAGCAGCTATGGCAGCAAACCGGACGCCGGTAATTGCACCTGTACGGTACAGCCACCACCAGGGGTATCGGTAAAGCTGAGTTTGCCGTGATGGCGTTCGACTTCACCTTACAGCTGGTGCACCAATCAGCGTACCGATCCAGCACCACCGGGCGGCCATCCGCCTGTGCCTGCTGCAAGGCAGCGTTCAGTGCCGCCACGGTATCAACACGTCGGAACAATGGGCCGGCGGCCTCCTGGCCACATCGGGCAACCGCAAACGTTTTTTATTAAAAGATGGCGTGCGTTACAGCCATATTCTGAATCCACTCAGCGGCTGGCCTGTTACCCAGGCCTTTCCGTCGGTCACCGTGGCCGGCCCGACCTGTGTGCAATGTGGCTTGATTGCCACGCTGGCGTTGCTGCAGGGAGCGCAGGCGGAAGCCTTCTTACAGAAAACCGGCCTGCGTTACTGGCTGGTGCGCCCTTAAGCAGCGCGTATTGTTAGCAGCGCTTATTTTTAACAGCGCTTATTTTTTCACCACTTCCCGCAATTCCAGCGGGCTGATGCTGCGCGCCACCAGCTGGTCGTGGGCTTTATTCAGATGCGAGCGGTCAGTGAAGGGGCCAACGAATACCCGGTGCCAGGTGCTGCCATTGACGCTGCTTTCCTGACGATAAGCCGGCATGCCTTCCAGCAACAAGCTGGCGCGCAGGCGTTCGGCATCATCGAGCGAGCGGAATGAGCCGGCCTGCAGGCGGTACTCATACTTCACATCGTCTTTCGGTGTGGACTTGTAAGCATCCACCTTAGGCACTTCCACGGTCTGGTTTTCCAGCAATTTGTAGAAGTCGTAATCCGGTTTCGGCGTGTCTTTGGCCGATTCTTTCAGCTTCTCTTTACCCTGCTGTAACGCTTTACGGGCCTCGCCCTTCACTGCATCCAGCTCATTACTGGCGGGAATGGTGGAGATGTAGAGAATAAACCCCAGAAATGCCACCGCCAGGGTGGGCGTTATTACCCACACCCAGCGGGGAATGCTACTGCCTTTGTCTGCCATAACCGTTCCGTTAATCCTGTGCTGAAAGTGCCGGTTTACATTTCTTCCGGGGCGGAAACGCCCAGCAAGCCCAGACCATTGGCGACCACCTGGCGTACCGCTTCGGCCAGCGCCAGGCGGCCATTACGCAGGTTTTCATCGTCCACCAGGGTTTTTTCAGCGTTGTACCAGGCGTGGAAATCACCGGCCAGTTCGCGCAGATAGGTGGCAACCATGTGCGGTTCGTTGTTGTTGGCGGCGTTGCTCACCACTTCCGGGAAGCGACCCAGTTTCACGATCAGGTCTTTTTCACTGTCCAGCGTCAGAGCGCTTAAGGCGGCCAGACCCGTTTCAGCGTTCCAACTCTGACCGGCTTCGGCCAGCTTGCGGAAAATAGAGCACACCCGGGCATGGGCATACTGGATGTAGTACACCGGGTTATCGGACGACTGCGAACGGGCCAGGTCGATATCGAAGGTCAGCTGACTGTCGGCTTTACGCGCGGCCAGGAAGTAACGGGTAGCATCGCGGCCGACTTCGTCGATCAGGTCGCGCAGGGTCAGATAGGAGCCGGCCCGCTTGGAGATTTTTACCTCTTCGCCACCACGCATCACGGTCACCATCTGATGCAGCACGTAGTCTGGCCAGCCCTGGGGAATACCGGCGTTCAGTGCCTGCAGACCGGCACGGACACGGGTAATGGTGCTGTGGTGGTCGGCGCCCTGCTCGTTCACTACGCGGGTGAAACCACGGTTCCATTTGTCCAGGTGGTAGGCCACGTCCGGTACGAAATAGGTGTAGCCGCCATCGGTTTTGCGCATCACGCGGTCTTTGTCGTCACCGAAATCGGTGGTGCGCAGCCACAGCGCGCCACCCTCTTCATAGGTGTAACCGTTGGCGATCAGACGCTGGACGGCGTTTTCGACTTTGCCATCGGTATACAGCGAGGATTCGAGGAAATAGACATCAAAATCCACCCCGAAGGCTTTTAAATCGAGGTCTTGCTCATGGCGCAGATAGGCCACGGCAAAATGGCGAATGGCTTCCAGATCATCGGCGTTGCCGGTACCGGTAAAGCTCTGGTCTTCCGAACGCACGGTATCGCCGCGCATAAAGCTGGCAGCCAGCTCCACAATATATTCACCCCGGTAGCCATCTTCCGGCCAGCTGGCGTCGTCCGGGGTCAGGCCTTTGCAGCGTGCCTGTACGGATAACGCCAGATTGTTAATCTGCGCGCCGGCATCGTTGTAATAAAACTCACGGGTAACGTCCCAACCGGTGGCTTGCAGCAGACGGCACAGGCAATCGCCCACCGCCGCACCACGGCCATGACCAATGTGCAGCGGCCCGGTCGGATTAGCGGATACGAACTCCACCTGCACCTTGCGGCCGGCGCCATCGTTGTTGCGGCCGTATTGTTCCCGCTGCTCCAGTACTGCCTGCACCAGGCTGGCGGTGGATGCTTCACTTAAATAGAAATTGATAAACCCCGGGCCGGCGATGTCGGTTTTCGCCACCAACGTATTAACCGGCAGCGCGGCCACCAGCAGCTGCGCCAATTCACGCGGATTTTTACCCGCCGGTTTGGCCAGCATCATGGCCAGGTTGGTGGCCAGATCACCGTGGGCTTTGTCGCGGGTATTTTCGATCTGAATGCGGGGCTCCAGATCGGCAGGCAGAGTGCCCTGAGTTTTCAGTGTGGTGACAGCAGCAGACAAAAGCTCGGCGATTTGCGGTTTCATAAGGGCAATCGGACCTGATCGGATAAGCGGAATGGGAAAGGGGCGGGATTATCGCAAAAATGCCGGTGTGGGTGAAGCAAAGCCGACCACGCCTGCTGCAGCGGGGTTTTTACCGGTTATCCCCGGCTTATCCTCGCACCATCCAGAGTTTTCCCACACAGTTATCCACAAAATAAAATCAATACGTTATGCGTGTTTATTAACGCCATAACACAGCAACAGACCTCAGCCTACTGATTTAATTCAGAAAAACTTCTTGAAAAACAGCGCCAGTGCTGGTTCTGGCGGGTTTTCATACGATCGTTTAAATTTTCACCGATCTGAGCGGAAACACTGCACGGTCGGGGCTGACAGCAGTTACCCCAATCTTATCCAGAAAGTTATCCACAGAAACTCTGGATAACCCTCAACAGCATGGGGCAGAAAAGAAACCGGCCGGGAATCCGGCCAGTTAAGTCTTGCAGCGGTGCCGTATGACGGTGGTGCTTACAGCGCCGCGATTTCTTCGCTCGCCGCCGCCAGCGCCTGGGCCTTGGCGTCGTCACCCATGTTCAGGCCTTCGGCGTGAATCATGCGCACATCGGTCAGGCCGATAAAGCCCAGAATGGTTTTGATAAAGGGCGTCTGTGAGTCCAACGGAGTGCCTTTGTAGTTACCACCACGAGCGGTGATGATGGTCACCGGCTTGTTGGCCAACAATCCCACCGGGCCGGTTTCGGTGTATTTGAAGGTCACCCCGGCGCGGCACAGCTGGTCAAGGTAAGACTTCATCTGCGCCGGCACGGTGAAGTTGTACATTGGCATACCGATCAGCACTTCATCGGCGCTGCTGATTTCTTCAATCAGCGCATCCGAGTAGGCCACCACGGCTTTCTGCTCATCATTACGGTCATCGGCCGGAGTAAAAAAAGCACCGACAACGGTGGCATCCAGATACGGCGGTACATCGGTGGCCAGATCACGCACCACCACAGTGCCGTTCGGGTTTTTCTGCTGCCAGTTGCTGATAAATTTTGCCGCCAGCTGACTGGATTGGCCGTTATCACCAAAGATGCTGCCTTTAACGTACAGAAGAGTGCTCATGTTGTGCTCCGATAAACAGGGTTAACGAGGAATGGGGCCATTCTGCTGCAGCAAACACCTGAATAAAATCGCAAAAAACTGAAGCTAACCTTCGATTCTGTCGAATCAATCAACCCGCACCAGCTTACCCTTGTCCCAGCCGAGCCGGCCGGTCTGTACTTTCTGGCGCTGAATGCCGGGATTATTACTGAGCATAAACAGGTCGCCGTTCCGTCCGGTCAGGATGCGCGGCACGCCGCAGGCTTTCGCCAATTCTGCATGGGCCTGCATGTGCACGGCTTCGCCATGTACCGGAATGGCAATCTGCGGCTGTACCCAGCGGTACAGGGTTTCCAGCTCTTGCTGGGCCGGATGCCCGGAGGCGTGAATGGGCTTAATCGCCATTTCGGCGGTGATTACTTCCACGCCGCGGCTTTCCAGCTGCCGGATCAGCCCGGCAATGGAGTCTTCGTTGCCCGGAATGGCGCGGGCGCTGAAAATCACCCGGTCGCCGGGTTCCAGATCAAAATCGGGATGCGTGCCAGCGGCCAGCCGGCGCAGTGCTGTGCGCGGTTCGCCCTGACTGCCGGTGGCCACGGCCAGCACTTCATGGCGTGGTAAATACCCCAGGTGCCCGGTGTCCACGGTGCCGGCACTGTAGGGCCAGACTCCAGCGCGCTTGGCGCACTGGAACATGGTCACCATCGAACGACCGTACAGGCCCATATAACGGCCGGTATCGTCCGCCACATGGGACAGGGTTAACAGGCGGGCGATGTTGCTGCCGAAACAGGTAACAATCACCCGCCCCGGTGCGGTTTCAATGTAATGGCGCAGGCCTTCGTACAGCTCGCCTTCGGAAGCAGAGTGACCATTCACCGTGGCGTTGGTGGAATCACACACCATGGCGCGCACACCTTCCGTGGCCAGTTGGGTAAAGGTGTCTTGCCGGTAGCCATGCCCGACCATCGGCTCGGGGTCGAGTTTCCAGTCGCCGGTGTGGAAAATATTACCGGCCGGAGTGCGGATCATCAGCGCGTTGGGGTCGGGGACTGAATGCGTCAGCGCCAGCCATTGCACATTGAACGTGCCAATCTGCAGGCGCTCGCCGGTCTCGGGCACGATGATTTTTACCCGGTGCAGCAAGCCCTGTTCGACCAGTTTCTTCTTCAGCACTTCGGCGGTGAACCGCGTGCAATACACCGGGCAACGTAACTTAGACCACAGGTAAGGCACGGCCCCGATATGATCTTCGTGGGCGTGGGTAATAATCAGCCCGGCCAGCTGGTCACGGTGGCGGACGATAAAATCCGGATCAGCCATCTGAATATCTGGCTCTCCGGCCTGATGCACCGAACCATCCGCTACAACGCGGCCGGGACGCGGGAAGGTCACACCGCAGTCCACCATCAGCCACTGGCCATCGTGGCCGTACAGATTCATGTTCATGCCGATCTCACCGGTGCCGCCTAACGGCAGAAAGAACAGATCGCGCTCAGAAGGAGTCATGGTTAGTCCGGTTGTGTGGCGAATATTTTTTAAATGCTGTGCTGGGTATTGTTACCGTTTACTGCGGCAAACTGAATTCCACCGCACCGTTAAGCTCAACCGATTCCTCACCGCTAACGGCCAGTTCGAGCCGGATTTTGCCATTATCCAGTTGGGTCACCCGATAGCTGCCACTGCGCAGATTCAAACTCTGCATATTAGGTGCTGCAATATTCACGTATTCATGGTTGCCCAGATTGCCGCCTGTACCGCTAAAATCAAGGCTACTGACCCCGACCACAAATCCCGAACCGTTGCGCTCATCAATATATTTGCAGTCGGGATAAACAGAGCAAGTGCTGCTGACAATATCAATGCTTCTGCGCGGACCACTGGCAAATTGCACACTGGATATTTCCACCCGGTCGGCATGCCACGACGTCCCCATGATGCTGCCCTGCAATGGCTGGTTTTTAAAGTCATAACAATACTGACGCAGAGGCTGCGGCGGCTGTAACGCTAATTGGCGCATGTCTTCGCGCAGGGTACGACCGAATTCCACGTAATAACGCTGACCACGGGCAACCATATAAATCTGAACGTCGCGCTCCGGATAACAGAATGCCGAAAAACCCATCACCACGCCCTCATCATTCACGGCCTTCACCCGGAAGCTGTCCGCCTTTAAGCTCCAGCCGTCTTTCAAAGCCAATACAGCATCCGGGTCGCTGACGTAATGTTTGGCGGCGTAATCAAAGTTATATTTGGCCAGCGTCTGATACAGGTACATGGCGGTATCGGCTTTCCATTTTTCCTGCTGATCAGCCGGGCTGAATTCGGCTTCAGTGGCAGCCGCAGTATCAGTTGTTTTGGCACCTGTTTCACCGGCGGTCTGATCCTGACCACAGGCAACCAATAGCGCCAGCAAACACATGGTTATGAATCTCATTTTTTCTCCCTTAAAAGTCATCAGTGCTGCTCTGCGGCAGCCCGGCGGCGATTCTAACGCCGCTCTCTGTTCTCCACCATCTGCCGTGCAACATAACGGCGTCACCACGGTGCTTGTGGCCCATCATCACAATGCTTACACTGCCGCCCTGCTTATCTGACCCTGTTCTGTTTATGTCCCTGTCTCCCCTGAATGCACTGGTGCTGCGTACCTCGCTGCCGGTGATGTTTGGCTATTTGCCCTTAGGCGCGGCCTTCGGCGTGCTGTTCAGCGAGCTGGATTACCACTGGCTGTACGCCACGGCGATGGGGCTGTTTATTTACGCCGGCGCCGGACAATTTCTGGCCGTGGGATTACTGGCCAATCAGGCAACGCTGACCGAAATGGCGGTGGCCACCCTGCTGATTAATTCGCGCCATATTTTTTACGGCCTGTCATTAATCAGCCGTATGCCCAACCGGGGCTGGCGCCGCCTTTATCAGATTTTTGGCCTCACCGATGAAACCTACTCGCTGATTACTGCCACACCGCTGCCGGCGGATATCGACCGCGGCCAGTTCCAGCTGCGCATTACTGCAGTGAACCAGCTGTACTGGGTTATAGGCTGCACCCTTGGCGCCTGGCTTGGCAGCCAACTGGAATTCAACACCGCCGGCATCGCCTTTGTATTACCGGCGCTGTTTATGGTGCTGACCATCGAACAGTACAAACACCTGCGCGATATGCGTCCTTTTATTGCCGCCCTGCTGATTGGCTTCGGCACATTGCTGCTGATCAGCCGCGAACAGATGCTGCTGATTGCCATTCTGCTCAGCCTCAGCGTGCTGATGATGCAATACGCCGCGCACCGCTCACCCAGAGGGCCTGAAGCATGAACGAATTCTGGCATCTGAGCAGTGTGATTGCGCTGCTGGCGGGCGTTACCTTCCTGACCCGCGCGCTGCCTTTTATGGTGCTAGGACGGGTGGCCGACCACCCGCTGCTGGAACACCTTGGTCGTTTTCTGCCGCCAATAGTGATGGTGCTGCTGGTGATTTATTCGTTTAAAAACGACGTGGCATTCTCGCTGGATTTTCTGCCCGAACTGGGCTGCCTGCTGCTGGTAACGGCGCTGCACCTGGCGTTCCGCCAGGCGCTGATCAGTATTGTCGGAGGGACGGCGATGTATATGCTGCTGATGCAGATTGGGGTGGGGTGATTACCCTGATTTATACGACGTCAATACGGTGCTTTGCGAAAAACACAGTCACGGTGAAACTCTAAAAAACCCAGATGTTGCTGCGCGAGGCGAATGTTCATATCTGCTCGAATGCCCAACACATCCGGGTGAGATAACTGCGGTGACAGTAAAATATCACCCGTATCTTTAAAGCTAATAAATCCACCGTCGAAGGCTTTATCCAGCGTAGGTAAAAGAAGTAAGCCGTTAAAGTGATCCAGTTTTTCCGCGTTGCTAGACACACGCCAAGGTTTAATATGCGATGCGACCAAAAAGCTAACATCTTGATAGCCCGTCACCGCGCATCCTTGCCAATAGCCGATCAGCCTGGTACGAAAGTCACCCTGTCCTACGCGAGTTTTAACGAGACGACTTTTTTCGGTTTCCGTCATGTTGGGTTGCTGAAAAATCTCATCAATGTCGACTTCAATATCCGAATCAAACCCCGCTTTTAAATAATCCGCGAAGCGATTCAAGGCACTGCTGTACATAGAGTTGCCGACGCTGTTGCGTTCAATAAAGATAGGTAACTGCTTTAGCTGCTCTGTCACCACATGAAATTGTGCGAGTCCGGAGATAGAGGTTAGAGGACCGTCGATCAAACCCGCACTTTGCGCCCATTCAGACATAACGCCCTGCACACTGGACAGATATTTTTTCGCCGAAGTATCTGATAACCCCTGCGCTCGCATCCATTCGTCAAAGGTCATGCCGTGAGTCCTCATCGTATTAGATCAACCATTTCGTTGCTGAAGTGAGTTTTATCACTTAATTCGTATGCATTGAACCCTATCGGGAGACCCGTTTGAGATAACCATCGTGAACGACCAATTCAAAGTTACTCACAACCCTCCTCTACTTCATCGCTCATCGTGGATAACAAAATAGGCAGATGAGCTATTGCGCTGCGGCTGATACAATGTGGCTCTTATTTTTCAGCCGCAGACCAGACGAGGGACACCATGCCTGAATACCGTTCCAAGACCTCTACCGCAGGCCGCAATATGGCCGGAGCCCGGGCGCTGTGGCGCGCTACCGGGATGAAAGATGACGATTTCCAGAAGCCGATCATTGCGGTGGCGAACTCCTTTACCCAGTTCGTACCTGGCCACGTGCATCTGAAAGACCTGGGTCAGCTGGTTGCCCGCGAGATCGAGAAAGCCGGTGGTGTGGCCAAAGAGTTCAACACCATTGCGGTGGATGACGGTATCGCCATGGGTCACGACGGTATGCTGTACAGCCTGCCATCGCGTGAAGTGATCGCCGATTCGGTTGAGTACATGGTGAACGCGCACTGCGCCGATGCCATCGTTTGTATTTCCAACTGCGACAAGATCACTCCGGGAATGCTGCTGGCGTCGCTGCGCCTGAACATTCCGGTGATCTTTGTGTCCGGCGGCCCGATGGAAGCCGGTAAAACCAAACTGTCTGAGCACAAGCTGGATCTGGTTGATGCGATGGTGATCGCCGCCGACGATGCTGCCAGCGATGAAAAAGTGGCCGAATACGAGCGCAGCGCCTGCCCGACCTGTGGTTCCTGCTCCGGTATGTTTACCGCCAACTCGATGAACTGCTTAACCGAAGCGCTGGGTCTGGCTCTGCCGGGTAACGGCTCGCTGCTGGCGACCCACGCCGACCGTGAACAGCTGTTCCTCGAAGCCGGTCGCCGCATTGTGGAAATCACCAAGCGTTACTACGAAGAGAACGATGAGTCGGTTCTGCCGCGTTCTATCGCCAGCTTTAAAGCGTTCGAAAATGCGATGACGCTGGATATCGTGATGGGTGGTTCAACCAACACCATTCTGCACCTGCTGGCTGCCGCTCAGGAAGCCGAGTGCGACTTCGATCTGAAAGACATCGACCGTCTGTCACGGGTGGTTCCGCAGCTGTGTAAAGTGGCGCCAAACTCGCCGCTGTACCATATGGAAGACGTACACCGGGCCGGTGGCATCATGGGTATCCTGGGTGAAATCGACCGCGCCGGTCTGCTGCACAATGACCTGCCGACCGTTCACAGCAAAACCATGAAAGAAGCGCTGGATAAGTGGGACATCATGCGCAACCCGAGCGAAGAGGTTGTGAAGTTCTATAAAGCCGGTCCGGCCGGTATTCCGACCCAGACTGCGTTCAGCCAGAGCACCCGTTGGCCAACGCTGGACGGCGACCGCGAAAACGGCTGTATCCGTAATATCGAACACGCCTATTCGAAAGAAGGCGGCCTGGCGGTTCTGTACGGCAACATCGCCCTCGATGGCTGTGTGGTAAAAACCGCCGGTGTGGATGAATCCATTCTGGTATTCCAGGGTAAGGCGAAAATCTTCGAAAGCCAGGACGATGCGGTAAAAGGCATTCTGGCCGATGAAGTAAAAGCTGGTGATATCGTCATTATCCGCTACGAAGGCCCGAAAGGTGGCCCGGGTATGCAGGAAATGCTGTACCCGACCTCGTACCTGAAATCCAAGGGGCTGGGCAAAGCCTGTGCGCTGCTGACCGACGGCCGTTTCTCCGGCGGTACCTCTGGTCTGTCGATTGGTCATTGCTCTCCGGAAGCCGCAGCCGGCGGTGCTATTGGCCTGCTGCGGGATGGCGATATTATCAACATCGATATCCCGAACCGTTCGATTAATGTCGACCTGAGTGCAGAAGAACTCTCACACCGTCGTCATGAGCAGGACAAAAAAGGCTGGAAGCCAGCGGCCGAGCGCCCACGTAAAGTGAGCACCGCACTGAAGGTTTACGCCAAGTTCGCCACCAGCGCCGACAAAGGTGCGGTACGCGATAAATCCTTGCTGGATTAATGGCGGTAAGGGCATAAAAAAACCCGGCAATTGCCGGGTTTTTTTATGGGTTATTGCCTGCTTATTTCGATACGACTAGCACCATCCTGCATACGGAAGAATAACCGCTGCTGAATGGCTGCCGGTATTTCATCGGCATGATGAGTAACATACAGCAGCGTAATTTTCTGCTGTTCTGCCAGTCGGGCAATAAAAGCCAGTACCAGATGGCGGCTGGGGTCATCCAGTCCCTGACAGGGTTCATCCAGAATCAATAACGGCGGCTGCTTAATCAGCGCCCGCGCAATTAATACCAGCCGCTGTTCTCCATAAGATAAATGCTGCAGACTTTGGTTGGCCTTATGACGTAACCCAATTAACTCAAGCCACCTTAACGCCAGCTGTTTATCATCATCGCCACTGCTGCGGTACAGACCGATACTGTCGTACAAACCGGAAATAACCGTGGTCAGCACATTGGTGGAAGCGCGGTATTCCCACTGCAACGCCGATGACACGATGCCGATGTGCTTTTTAATATCCCAGATACTTTCGCCACGGCCACGGCGCATACCGAACAAATACAATTCGTTGCTGTAGCACTGTGGATTATCGCCGGTGATTAACTGCAACAAACTGGTTTTACCGCAACCATTCGGCCCCTGAATCGCCCAGTGGCAGCCAGGCTTAATTTCCCAGTTCAGATCGCTGAATAACACCCGCTCATCATAACGGATACGGGTATTCACCATGCGTACCAAAGGTTGGTCGGCTGGCAAGGTGTCAGCATTTGGGGCCGCTGGAAAATCACCGAGCGGACGATTGAAGTGCATTAACCCCTGCACTTCCGGGCGCGCCAGAACGTCGTCTTTATGTCCCTGACATAACAGCTCAGCATCGTGCATAAAGGCCAGATGCGTTATCCAGGATGGAATTTCATCCAACCGGTTAGCTACCCAGAGCATCGCCTGACCGGCCGCCTGCTGCTCCGTCAGCAGCTGCAATACGCGTTCACGACTGAGCTGATCCAGGCCTTCCAACGGTTCATCCAACACCAATAAATCTGGCTGGTCCTGCAAGGCACGAATCAGCAAAACCTTGCGGCTTTCACCGGTGGATAACGCCCGAAAACCGGAATCCAGAAGATGACCTACCTGCAGGAAATCAATAAGGTGCTGCACCTTAGCCAGCGGTGCCAGGTAATCACGAATTAACGTACCTTTATCCGGTTCATCGGTAATGTCGCTTTCGTCTTCTTTGCGTTCCAGTTCAATCTGACGGGCCTGTGCCTCCAATGACACAAAGGCCACCCTAGCTGGCAAGTTCATCGCCTCACCATGACTGAGTACAACCTGATCCGCTGTCAGCATCGACAGCACGGTTTTACCGCTGCCATTGGTGCCGGTAATCGCCCAGCACTCACCCGGCTGGATATTCCACTGTGGAACAGAAAGAAAACGCCCGTCGTAGAGACGGGCTTTGATCGCAGAAAACTGCACGCTTGATAATCCTCTTAACCCGGAGGCCAATGCAAATCACGGCCGCCAATAATATGCAGGTGCAGATGGAATACAGACTGACCGGCACCTTCGCCGTTATTTACCACCAAACGGTAGGCCTCACCAAAACCTTCCTGAGCGGCAATTTTGCTGGCCGTCAGCATCAGATGGCCCAACAGAGCCTGGTCTTCCGGCACCGAATCACACAAACGCGGAATGGGCTTACGCGGAATCAGCAGAATATGCATGGGCGCCGCCGGATAAAGATCGCGGAAGGCCAGACACAGATCATCTTCATACACGATGGTCGCCGGTAATTCACCGCGGGAAATTTTGCCGAAAATAGTATCTTCAGACATACAACACTCCTTGAATTGAAACCGCACCATAGGAAAAAAAATCGCTGCTGACAATCAGATAAAAGTTAAGGGGTTACAAGGTCATCGTTGCATATGACTAACCAGTAGGACAGCGGATCAGCACTGGTCGCTCGCCAAAGGGCGAGCACCAGGTAGGTTAACAATGAAATATCCACAATATCGCAAACCAGCTGTTAGATCGGCGTTACTGATTGATCGCCTCACATGGGGACCAGCGGCAGGAGCCGCTGGCACAGCTTGCTGCCCGCAGGGCGAGCACCAGGGATGGTGCGAGTGATACCCCGCGGCCGACAGAGCACGTTCGTGCTCACGGCCCTGTGGGCCCCATTCGAGAGTGGGTTTATCGTCAGCGTAAAAGACTGATCGGCAGGACAGCCGATCAGCACAGCTCGCTGCCCGCAGGGTTGTGCACAGGGAGGTGCACAATGAAAAAACCCCCGATAGCGCGAGCTACCGGGGGTTTTGAATAAGAGCTTGACGATGACCTACTCTCACATGGGGAGACCCCACACTACCATCGGCGATACTGCGTTTCACTTCTGAGTTCGGAATGGATTCAGGTGGTTCCACAGCTCTATGGTCGTCAAGCAAACCTTTATGAAGCATTGTCGTCTTACGTAGTCTGCGACGTTTCTTCAAATTAGGGCGGATACATGAGTTTAAATTGGATTCTCTCGCGAACCGGCGGTTGCCTGGTCTGTTTCTTAACTCAGTTTTCTGAGTGTTACCACTCACACCAAGTTTGGGTGTTATATGGTCAAGCCTCACGGGCAATTAGTATCAGTTAGCTCAACGCCTCACAACGCTTACACACCTGACCTATCAACCTGGTAGTCTTCCAGGGCCCTACAGGGAACTCGAAGTTCCAGTGAGATCTCATCTTGAAGGAGGTTTCCCGCTTAGATGCTTTCAGCGGTTATCCTGTCCGAACTTAGCTACCCGGCAATGCCACGGGCGTGACAACCGGAACACCAGAGGTTCGTCCACTCCGGTCCTCTCGTACTAGGAGCAGCGCTTCTCAAATCTCAAACGCCCACGGCAGATAGGGACCGAACTGTCTCACGACGTTCTAAACCCAGCTCGCGTACCACTTTAAATGGCGAACAGCCATACCCTTGGGACCGGCTTCAGCCCCAGGATGTGATGAGCCGACATCGAGGTGCCAAACACCGCCGTCGATGTGAACTCTTGGGCGGTATCAGCCTGTTATCCCCGGAGTACCTTTTATCCGTTGAGCGATGGCCCTTCCATACAGAACCACCGGATCACTATGACCTACTTTCGTACCTGCTCGACGTGTTGGTCTCGCAGTTAAGCCGGCTTGTGCCATTACACTAACCTCCTGATGTCCGACCAGGATTAGCCGACCTTCGTGCTCCTCCGTTACTCTTTGGGAGGAGACCGCCCCAGTCAAACTGCCCACCATACACTGTCCCCAGCCCGGATAACGGGCCTAGGTTAGAACCTCAAACATACCAGGGTGGTATTTCAAGGACGGCTCCACTAAGACTGGCGTCTCAGCTTCAAAGCCTCCCACCTATCCTACACAGATAGGTTCAAAGTTCAGTGCAAAGCTACAGTAAAGGTTCACGGGGTCTTTCCGTCTAGCCGCGGGTACACTGCATCTTAACAGCGATTTCAATTTCACTGAGTCTCGGGTGGAGACAGCTCCGCCATCATTACGCCATTCGTGCAGGTCGGAACTTACCCGACAAGGAATTTCGCTACCTTAGGACCGTTATAGTTACGGCCGCCGTTTACCGGGGCTTCGATCAAGAGCTTCGCTTGCGCTAACCCCATCAATTAACCTTCCGGCACCGGGCAGGCGTCACACCCTATACGTCCACTTTCGTGTTTGCAGAGTGCTGTGTTTTTAATAAACAGTTGCAGCGGACTGGTATCTTCGACTGGTCTCAGCTTACGGGGCAAGCCCTTCACCAAGTCCAGCGCACCTTCTCCCGAAGTTACGGTGCCATTTTGCCTAGTTCCTTCACCCGAGTTCTCTCAAGCGCCTTGGTATTCTCTACCTACCCACCTGTGTCGGTTTCGGGTACGGTCTCTTTGTAACTGAAGCTTAGAGGCTTTTCCTGGAAGCATGGCATCAACCACTTCGGACTCCGTAGAGTCACCGTCATCACACCTCAGCATTGAAATCCCGGATTTGCCTAAGATTTCTGCCTACATGCTTAAACACGGACAACCAACGCCGTGCTGGCCTAGCCTTCTCCGTCCCCCCATCGCATTACAAAGAGGTGCAGTAATATTAAACTGCTTCCCATCGACTACGCATTTCTGCCTCGCCTTAGGGACCGACTAACCCTGCCCCGATTAACGTTGGACAGGAACCCTTGGGTTTCCGGCGGGGGAGTTTTTCACTCCCCTTGTCGTTACTTATGTCAGCATTCGCACTTCTGATACCTCCAGCCTGGTTCACACCTTGACCTTCAACGGCTTACAGAACGCTCCTCTACCATGCACAAAGTGCATCCGTAGCTTCGGTGTATAGTTTGAGCCCCGTTATATCTTCCGCGCAGGCCGACTCGACTAGTGAGCTATTACGCTTTCTTTAAAGGGTGGCTGCTTCTAAGCCAACCTCCTAGCTGTTTTAGCCTTCCCACATCGTTTCCCACTTAACTATAACTTTGGGACCTTAGCTGACGGTCTGGGTTGTTTCCCTTTTCACGACGGACGTTAGCACCCGCCGTGTGTCTCCCGTGATTGAACTCATGGGTATTCGGAGTTTGCAAAGGGTTGGTAAGTCGAGATGACCCCCTAGCCTTAACAGTGCTCTACCCCCCATGGTTAGACACGAGGCGCTACCTAAATAGCTTTCGAGGAGAACCAGCTATCTCCGGGCTTGATTAGCCTTTCACCCCTATCCACAAGTCATCCCCTACCTTTTCAACGGGAGTGGGTTCGGTCCTCCAGTTGATGTTACTCAACCTTCAACCTGCTCATGGATAGATCGCCCGGTTTCGGGTCTATACCCAGCGACTGAACGCCCATTTAAGACTCGGTTTCCCTACGGCTCCGCTATTCGCTTAACCTTGCCACTGAATATAAGTCGCTGACCCATTATACAAAAGGTACGCAGTCACCGAACTAAGTCGGCTCCCACTGCTTGTACGTACACGGTTTCAGGATCTATTTCACTCCCCTCACAGGGGTTCTTTTCGCCTTTCCCTCACGGTACTGGTTCACTATCGGTCAATAAGGAGTATTTAGCCTTGGAGGATGGTCCCCCCATGTTCAGACAGGATACCACGTGTCCCGTCCTACTCGATTTCACTGCTTATAGGTTTTCGTATACGGGGCTATCACCCACTACGGCCGCACTTTCCAGAGCGTTCTACTAACCACAAAACAGCTTAAGGGCTGGTCCCCGTTCGCTCGCCACTACTTAGGGAATCTCGGTTGATTTCTTTTCCTGCGGGTACTTAGATGTTTCAGTTCTCCGCGTTCGCCTCTGCAACCTATGTATTCAGTTACAGATACCTGCCTTATGACAGGTGGGTTTCCCCATTCAGAGATCTCCGGGTCAAAGGTTATTTGCCACCTCACCGAAGCTTATCGCAGGCTATCACGTCTTTCATCGCCTCTTATTGCCTAGGCATCCACCGTGCACGCTTAGTCACTTGACCATATAACCCCAAACCGTTTTAACTCTTACAAGCTATGAAGAGTAAAACTTTAATGGCTGGAATTATGAGTTAATCGATCAAGCAAC
>NZ_CP046056.1:2420000-2537500 GCF_016132445.1 Venatoribacter cucullus
AACACGACCGCCAACATGGCGACAAAAGGAACCTTGCCACGCAGGTCGAGACCTTTGAAGCTGTGATATTTAAAGTTACTGACCATCAGCAAACCCGCTGCCGGCACTATCACCGCCATCAACCAGGCCACCTCTTCCCCTTTAACACCAGTTTCACTGAACACCCAGACGGTACCGGCCACAATAGCTGCCGCCGCCGGACTGGCCAGGCCGGTGAAGAAGTTCTTATCCGCAGTGTCGAGCTGGGTATTAAAGCGCGCCAGTCGCAAAGCTGCACCGGCCACATAAATAAAAGCAGCAACCCAGCCGACTTTACCTAAATCCTGCAATGCCCAGCTGAAGGCCACCAGCGCTGGTGCCACGCCAAAAGACACCATATCGGCGAGGCTGTCATACTCGGCACCGAAATCACTCTGCGTATTAGTGAGACGAGCCACGCGGCCGTCCATACCATCCAGAATCATGGCTACAAAGATAGCAATAGAGGCATTAATAAAGTCGCCGTTCATACTGGCCACTACGGCATAGAAGCCAGAGAACAAGGCGCCGGTGGTGAACAGGTTCGGTAACAGGTAGATACCTTTACGGCCAGGCCACTTAGCTGGTTTACAGGGTTGTTCCGTTTCAGCGTCTGCCTGCTCGTCGTGCAGAGATTCGTTCTTATCGTTAAGACTCATGGGTAAAACTCGTTCGTACTGCGTTAAACAAAGGCTGCATTATGAGCCATCGCCGGTCAAATAACAGCCGTCTTCCACAACGCCTGCAATAAAGGTTCATGCAAACGTTGCGTCGGCGCGCACAGGCCAATGGAAAACGGCTCCAGCTCAGGTTGTACATTCAATACCCGCACCCGGCCGGCCATTGGACTGTTGCGCAATACCAGTTCCGGCACCACTCCAGCCCCAACCCCTAATGCCACCATGCTGACAATGGCTTCGTTGCCGGTGACCTGGGCATAGATATGCGGAGTAATGCCACGGCTTTCAAACCAGCGATTTACCCGGGTACGGGCCAACCCGGTTTCCGACAGCACCATGGGTACCGCCGACCAGTCGATATCACTGCGGGTTAGCGCTGACACCGCCCCTGGTGCCCGCGGGGCAATGAACAATAAAGGTGACGCGGCAATGGCCTTAAAAGTGAGCTCCTGCGGTAACTGCTCAGGGCGGGCCGCAATCACCACATCCGCCTCACCGGACAGCGCCCGCGGAATAGACTCTGCGGCATCACCGGTGTGGATACGCAGATCCACCAGCGGATAGCGTTCACGGAAACGCGATAACAGATCGGCCAGAAAGCTGTAGCTGGCAGTTACCGAACAGTAGAGTGTCAGACGACCACTGAGGTCGCTCACTTCGGTACTCAGAGCTGTGCGCAACTCCTGCCAGCTTAATAAGGTTTGCTCAGCATGCTGACGGAAACGCTCACCGGCGGCGGTTAACTGCAACGGTGTGGTATCGCGGGTTAACAGTTGCGCACCGGCTTCTTCTTCCATACGCGCCAGCCGCCGGCTGAGCGTGGACGGACTCATGTGCAGTTGCACACTGGCTTTCCCCAAGTGCAGACAGCTGCAGAGGCTTAAAAACACCTGCAAGTCTTTGTAATCCATGGTCTTTCTTTAACCTCCGCCAGGGCGTTGCATTTATTGCAACAGGATGACGCAAAGATAGCATTTTACGCAACAAGCTGGGTGGCTTAGTATGGGCGCGGATTTTTATTAACCTCACTACCTGGGAGACAGAGATGAGTGCTAACTATTTCAATACCCTGAACCTGCGTGAAAAGCTGGATCAGCTGGGCCGCTGCCGTTTTATGGACCGTTCTGAGTTCGAGTCCGGCTGTGATTTTCTGAAAGGCAAAAAAGTCGTCATCATCGGCTGTGGTGCTCAGGGTCTGAACCAGGGCCTGAACATGCGTGATTCTGGCCTGGATGTGTCTTACACCCTGCGCGCAGAAGCCATTGCGGAAAAGCGTCAGTCCTGGAAAAACGCCACTGACAACGGTTTCACTGTTGGCACCTACGAAGAACTGATCCCGCAGGCTGACCTGCTGATCAACCTGACCCCGGACAAGCAGCACACTGCCGTTATCAACGCCGTGATGCCGCTGATGAAGCAAGGCGCAGCCCTGGGCTACAGCCACGGTTTCAACATCGTGGAAGAAGGCATGCAGATCCGTTCTGACCTGACTGTAGTCATGGTGGCACCGAAGTGCCCGGGTTCTGAAGTGCGTGAAGAATACAAGCGTGGTTTCGGTGTACCGACCCTGATCGCTGTGCACCCGGAAAACGACCCGAACGGCGAAGGCTGGGACATCGCCAAAGCCTGGGCCGCTGGTACCGGTGGTCACCGTGCGGGCTGCCTGGAATCTTCTTTCGTAGCCGAAGTGAAGTCTGACCTGATGGGCGAACAAACCATTCTGTGCGGCATGCTGCAGACTGGCGCCATCCTGGGCTTCGAGAAAATGGTTGAAGACGGTATCGACGAAGGTTACGCCGCCAAGCTGATCCAGTACGGCTGGGAAACTGTGACCGAAGCGCTGAAATACGGCGGCATCACCAACATGATGGATCGTCTGTCCAACCCGGCGAAAATCGTTGCCTTCGACATGGCCGAAGACCTGAAAGAACTGATGCGCCCGCTGTTCCGCAAGCATCAGGACGACATCATGAGCGGCGAATTCTCCCGCAACATGATGATCGACTGGGCCAATAACGATGCCAACCTGCTGAAATGGCGTGAAGAAACCGCAGAAACCGGCTTCGAAAAAGCCCCGGCGTCTGACGTTAAGATCGACGAGCAGGAATACTTCGACCACGGCATCCTGCTGGTTGCCATGATCAAAGCCGGCGTAGAACTGGCGTTTGAAACCATGGTTGAGAGCGGCATTGTTGAAGAGTCTGCTTACTACGAGTCTCTGCACGAAACTCCGCTGATCGCCAACACCATCGCCCGTCGCAAACTGTACGAAATGAACGTGGTGATCTCTGACACCGCTGAATACGGTAACTACCTGTTCTCTCACGCTGCGGTACCGCTGCTGCGCGAGAAGTTCATGCCGCACATCAGCACCGACGTGATCGGTAAAGGCCTGAAAGTGAAGTCCACTTCTGTCGACAACAAGCGTCTGATCGAAGTGAACGAACTGATCCGCAACCACCCGGTAGAGTGGATCGGTCAGGAACTGCGTGGCTACATGACCGACATGAAGCGCATTGTAGAAGCCTCTAACTAAGAGACTGTCTGCAACCAAAGAACCCGGCTCCGGCCGGGTTTTTTATTGCCCGCCTGCCAACAAACAGCCGCGAAAAGTGACTGATTCATTACACGACTGTCATCTGGCGTTCACATTGCCGCCCGATAATGCCCGCCTGTCTGATTTTTCCGGTTTTATTTATGGCACCGCATCTGCTGCAACGCAGTCTGGACGATCTGATCAGCAAGGAAGCCATTCACACCGTTGTACAACCCATTGTCGATTTACGCCGGCAATGCGCGCTGGGTTATGAAGCACTCAGCCGGGGCGAACAGGGGCATCTGCTACAACGCCCGGACCTGATGTTTCAGGCTGCGCACCAGTTTGACCGCATTCCCGAACTGGAGCTGCTGTGTATCCGCAGTGCGGTAAAACACTTTGCTGCCGAACAGGCCGAAGGCCTGTTATTTCTGAATGTCTGCCCGCAAAGTCTGCTGAATTATGCCGAAGAAATCAGCAGCCTGACGCTGTTGCTGCAACAGCGTGGCCTGCAACCGGCCAATGTGGTGCTGGAAATATCCGAACGCTTTCCCATCGACAATACTGCGCAGTTTTTAACCCTGCTCGGCCACCTGAAAGAACTGGGTTACAGCATTGCCATCGATGATCTGGGCAGCGGCTATTCCGGCCTCAAACTCTGGTCAGAAATCCGTCCGCATTACGTCAAAATTGATCGCCATTTTATCGACCGCATTGATCAGGACCCGGTCAAGCAAGCCTTTGTCACCTCAGTGGTGCAGCTGTGTGAGCAACTGCAGTGCGAAGTGATTGCCGAAGGTATTGAAACCGTTGGTGAACTGAACCTGATCCGCAGTCTGGGTATTCATATTGGCCAGGGCTATCTGCTGGGTAAACCGCAAAGTCAGCCGGCATTTTTAACCCCGGAACGCACGCCGGCACCGCCGCCCAACAGTTATGGCAAAGGGCTTGAGCAACCCATTGGTAATTTATGCCAGAACGTCCGCGCCATTGATGCCCAGCTGCCGATGCGCCAGGTGGATGAATTATTCCGCACCCGGCCAGAACTGATGTCGCTGCCGGTGCTGGCACAGCAACGCCCGGTCGGTTTACTGGAACGGCGACGGTTGCTGGAAGCCTTTGCCCTGCCCTATGGCCGTGCCTTATTTGAACGCAAAACCGCCAGCCATTTTATGCAGCAGAATCCGCTGATTGTGGATGCCAGCATGACGCTGGAAACGGTGAGTAAAATCATTACCGACGACACCGAGCACGAATTGCCACCGCAGATTATCGTTACCCACGCCGGCGAATATCAGGGCGTGGTGAACAGTAAAGATCTGCTTAAACACATCACCGACAGCCAGCTGCAGAAAGCCCGTTACGCCAACCCGCTGACTCTGCTGCCCGGTAACGTGCCAGTGGATGAACACATCGCCTCGTTATTGCGGGTGCAACAGAATTTCAGTCTGCTCTATGCCGACCTGAATTATTTCAAACCCTTTAACGACCACTATGGTTATCGTCAGGGCGATGCGGTGTTGCGCTGGCTGGGCAAGCTGCTGCAACAATTCAGCAGTCGCGACACCTTTGTCGGCCATATCGGTGGTGATGATTTTGTGCTGATCAGCGAGGAACCGGATATTGCCCGCTTATGCGACGATATTCTGCAAGGCTTCGCCAGCGGCGTAACTGATTTTCTCAGTGCCGAAGACCGCCAGCGTGGCTATATTCCCGGTACCGACCGCGCCGGCAATGCCTGCCACTTGCCGTTACTGAGCCTCGCCATTGGTGTCGTTCCCTCAACCCTGCTGCCCAACAACGATCCGCAAACCCTGGCGCAGCTGGCCGCTCAGGCCAAACACCTGGCCAAACAAAAAAATGACAGCGCCTGGCATCTGCTTGGTAACAGCCACCCGCCGCTAAGGCCTGCCCTGCGCGCCGTACAGCTCTGACAAGCATCCACGCCAAATGCCTGTATAATGGCCGCCGTTTTTAAGGCAACGCGGACACAGGCATGAACCCCGATCTGAGCAAGCTGCAACCCTACCCGTTTGAGAAACTGGCCCAACTGAAGGCCGCGGTTACCCCACCTGCCGGGCTGCCACACATCGCCCTGTCCATCGGTGAACCGCAGCATCCGTCGCCGGCCTTTGTGCAGCAAGCCATGATCGACAACATCAGCCGGCTGGAAAATTACCCCACCACCAAAGGCCTGCCGGAACTGAGCAGCACCATCGCCCACTGGCTGCAGCGCCGTTTTAACCTGCAAACCATCGACCCAGTGACCCAGGTGATTCCGGTTAACGGCACCCGCGAAGCCATTTTTGCCTTTACTCAGGCCGCGGTTGATCGCAGCCAGCCCGATGCTCTGGTGGTGTCGCCCAACCCCTTCTATCAGATTTACGAAGGCGCCGCGTATCTGGCCGGCGCCACGCCGTATTTTCTGCCCTGTCTGGCGGCCAATAATTTCCATCCCGACTATAAAGCCGTACCGGCCGACGTCTGGGAGCGCTGCCAGCTGCTGTTCCTCTGCTCGCCCGGCAACCCGACCGGTGCGGTGCTGAGTTTTGAACAATTCGCTGAGCTGATTGAGCTGGCCGATCGTCATAACTTTATTCTGGCCAGTGATGAGTGTTATTCAGAAATTTACGTCGATGGCAAAGAAGCACCCATGGGCCTGCTGGAAGCCTGCGCACGTCTGGGCCGCCACGATTATAAAAACTGCGTGGTGTTTCACTCGCTGTCCAAACGCTCCAACCTGCCGGGCCTGCGTTCCGGTTTTATTGCCGGCGACGCCGCGCTGCTGAAACCCTTTTTGCTCTACCGCACCTACCACGGCTGTGCCATGCCGCTGCAAACCCAGCTGGCCTCCATCGCCGCCTGGAACGACGAGCAGCACGTAGTAGAAAACCGCGAGTTATACACACAAAAATTCCGTGCCGTGATCGATATTCTCAGCCCGGTGTTACCGGTGCAGCAAACCGACGCCAGTTTTTATCTGTGGGTAGAAACGCCCATTAATGAAGAAACCTTTGCCCAGCAATTATTCGCCCAGCAAAACGTCACCGTGCTGCCCGGTTCGTATTTATCCCGCACGGTAAATGACATTAATCCGGGTAAAAACCGCGTGCGCATGGCCTTAGTCGCCGGCGTGGATGAATGCATTGAAGCCGCGCAGCGTATCCGCGCCTTTGTTGAAAGCCTGTAAGGAGTAACCATGACCCTCACTGAAAACCCCTTCGGCACCAGCATCAGCACCGAAGACATTCTCGATACCCTGGGCTTTTTTGACGACTGGGAAGAGCGCTACAAATACATCATCGATCTGGGTAAACAATTACCCGTTATGGCCGACAGCAAAAAAACCGAACAGTATCTGCTGCGCGGTTGTCAGAGCCAGGTGTGGATCGACAGCGAACTGAATAACGGCGTGCTGAATTTCGAAGCCGATTCCGATGCACACATTGTGCGCGGTTTGCTGGGCGTGGTACTGGCGGCGTACAACCACAAAACCCCGGCGGGTATTCTGGCCTTTGATATAGACGATTATTTTGCCCGCATCGATCTGGTCAAACATTTAAGCCCCACCCGCGGCAACGGTTTACGCGCCATGGTGCAACGCATTCAGGACACCGCGCGCAACGCCGGCTGAGCCTGTTTGTGAATTCCGGTTAACATTTCCACCGATTTGTTAACCGCAACCGCATTGTCATAAATATGTAACATTGCACCTACAACCTGTGCAGCGCCGGATGTCCCGGCTCTGACAGGAATTTTTACATGCGCATCCGCCACCGGCTGATCCTGATGGCCGCTTTACCCGCCGTACTCACCAGCCTGATTTTTTTCTATGTGTGGCAACAAATGCCGCAGGTGGTCGCCAATGCCACCCGGCTGTTTGACGAACGCATGACCCCGGTGTGGTTACTCAGTGCCATCAGCCGTGCCACCGCCGATGGCGTGGTGGATGTGGCACACCAGAGCCGCGCCCAGATGCTGATGTGGCCGGACGCGCAGCAACGCCTGCAGCAAGCCCGCACACAGATTGAAGATTCCTGGCAGCAGTATCAGCGGCTGGCCACTTCCGCCAGCGAACAGGCCTTATTGCAGCAACACCCTGAGGCTTACCCACAACTGCAGACCGCCCTCGACCGCCTGCAGCAATTTATTGAGCAGCGCGAGTCGTACAGCATGGGCCGCTGGATTGATATGGATATGTACCCGCAGATCAGCCCCATGCTGCAACTGGTTGATCAGTTGATTGCGTTACAGACGGAACTGGCAGCGGCCGGCGCCGCCGAGGCCGAAGCGCAAACCCGGCAAACCATCCGCGCCATCGCCGCACTGGCCACGGTTCTGATTCTGGCCATGGCGGCGCTGGGCTGGCTGGGCTACCGGCGCATTCTGAACCCGCTGCGGAATATCCGTAACCGGGTGATTGAAGTGGAGACAACCCATGATCTTGGCTTGCGCATTGAACTGCAGAATCGGGATGAGCTGGGTGAGCTGGCACGGGCGTTTAATCAGATGATGGACAGCATCAGCAGCACCTTTCAGACCCTGCATCAGAATGGCCGCCAACTCAGTGAGGCGGCGGTAGAACTGCGTCAGCTGGCCGGCGACACCGGCAATCTGGCGCGCGAACAGCTGGGCAGCATGCACGAAACCAGTCAGCAGATGGAACAGGTACACGCTGCCGCGCAGCAGGTGAACCGGGTTACCGATCAGGCCGCCAGCGCCACCCAGGATGTCGCCCAGCTGGTCAGCCACGGCGACCAGACCGTGCAGGCGGTGGTTAAGGCCATTGCCGACACCAGCGCCCGCACCGAGCAGTCGGCCGGGTTTGCCCGTGGCTTGCTGGAACATTCCGGCAATATCGGCACCGTGCTGGATGTGATCAGCAGCATTGCCGAACAGACCAACCTGCTGGCGCTGAACGCGGCAATTGAAGCGGCACGGGCCGGTGAACACGGCCGCGGCTTTGCGGTGGTGGCTGATGAAGTGCGCACATTGGCGCGCCGTACCGCCGATTCCACCCGGGAAATTGCGGCGTTGGTGGAGAATATTCAGCAAGGTGCCGACCAGACCGCCAGCAGCCTGAATGATGTCAGCAGCTTAACCGATTATATGGTGCAACAGGCGCAGGCCGCCGGGCAGGCGCTGGCCGATATCCGCCAGGCCGCCGAGGCGCTGCAGGAAACCGGCCATGCGGTGGCGTCACTCAGCCATGAGCAGTTGCAGATCAGTGCCGCCATTCAGCAGCGCACCCACAGCATGACGGCCCAGGCCAGCCAGACCGAAAGTCAGGCCAGTGCCACCGAAGCTCTGAGCCAGCAACTGGAACAGCTGGCGGTGCAGCAAAAAACCGCCCTCAGCCGCTTCGGCATTTAACCGGGCTTTTTACCAGATACGCAGCGCAGCTTATAACGTCCGCAGTGCGGCTTATAAGGTGCGCAGTGCATCAATCGGATTCAGGCGCGCGGCGCGGCGGGCAGGAAAATAGCCGAACACCACGCCGACCAGCGCCGAAAACACAAAGGCAATTAAGGTGATGCCCGGGTCAAACACATAGGGCATGCCCATCCACAGCGACAGTCCGAACGACAACCCCACCGCCAGCAAGACGCCCAGCAAACCGCCCAGCGATGACAGCACCACCGCCTCGACCAGAAACTGCCACAACACTTCGTGTTCCAGCGCACCAATGGCGAGGCGGATACCGATTTCCCGCGTCCGTTCCGTTACTGACACCAGCATAATATTCATAATACCGATACCGCCCACCAGCAGGCTGACCCCCGCCACGGCGCCGAGCAGGCTGGTCATGGTGCGGGTGGTGCTGGTGAGAGTGTCGGCCAGCTCGGTGGTATCCATAATATTGAAGTTCAGGCTGCTGCTGGGGCCGATATTGCGGCGTAATTTCAGCAATTCGGTCAGGCGGTTTTTCACATGGGCGCTGTCCACCCCATCGTGCAGCGACACATAAATCTGCTGCACATCGCGGCTGCCGGCAATGCGCTGGGCAAAGGTCGGGAACGGCAGCAGCACCACATCGTCCTGATCCTGACCGAAGCTGGTCTGGCCTTTGCCCTTGAACGTCCCCACCACCGTGCAGGTAAAACGGCCGATGCGGATGGTCTGGCCCAGCGGCTGGTCTTTTAACAGCTGGCGGATAATGGTCTGGCCGACAATACAAACCGCGCCGCCGACGGTTTCTTCTTCGGCGGTAAATTCCCGGCCACTGTCCAGCGCCCAGTTACCGGCCAGCAGAAATTCATTGGTGCTGCCGCGAATGGTCGAGCTCCAGTTATTGTTGCCCACCACCAGCGTGGCGCTGCTGTTGCTCATCGGTGCCAGGGCTTTAATACCGGCGATTTCATTACGTACCGCCTCGGCATCGGCCAGAGTAAAGGCCGGCGCACTCATGCGGTCACGACCGGGGCCAAAGCCCTGCCCACGGTTAATCATCAGCAGATTGCTGCCGAGGCTGGCGATCTGTTCCGTCACCTGCGCGGTGGCACCTTTGCCCAGCGTAACCATGGTAATCACCGCCGCCACGCCGATGATGATGCCCAGCGTGGTTAAAAACGAACGCAGAATATTGCGGCGGATTTCCTGCAGCGCCAGCTTGAAGGCGTTACCCAGCATCAGTCCGAACATCACAACGCTCCTGCAGCAGGTTGATGCAACTGGTCGTAATCCACCCGGCCATCGACAAAGTGAATAATGCGGTTACCGAATTCGGCCATGTCCGGCTCGTGCGTCACCATCAGAATGGTCAGGTTCTGGTCGCGATTCAGGCCGGCCAGCAGCTGCATAATTTCGCGGCTGCGTTCGGTATCGAGGTTACCGGTGGGCTCGTCGGCCAGCAGAATGGCCGGCTGCGTCACCAGCGCGCGGGCAATGGCCACCCGCTGTTGCTGGCCGCCGGATAATTCTTCCGGGCCGTGCTTAGCCCAGGGCCCCAGGCCCACTTTATCCAGTGCTTCCATGGCCAACCGCTGGCGCTCTTTTCGGGCCAGACCACGGTACACCAGCGGCAGCTCGACGTTTTCCAGCGCCGTGGTGCGGGCCAGCAGGTTAAAACCCTGAAACACAAAACCAATATGCTGGCGGCGTAACAGCGCCCGCTGCTGACGGTTCAGCTGCGACACCGGCACCCCCTGAAAATAATATTCACCCCCACTCAGCACATCGAGACAGCCGATAATGTTCATCACCGTCGATTTGCCCGAGCCACTGGGGCCCATCAGCGACACAAACTGGCCGGGCTGAATGGCAAAATCCACACCTTTCAGAGCCTGAAAGGCCGCCGCACCCTGGCCGTAGGTTTTGGTAACGCCGCGAAATTCAATCAGGGCGGTCATGAGCGCACCGGCACCGCATCACTGATCACCAGATCACCTTCCTGCAGATCACCGCTGATAACCTGGGTGAAAGCGCCGTTGCTGATGCCGGTTTTAATTTCCACCGCCTGCGGCTGGTTATTACGCAACACCCAGATGGTGGCCGGACGACCGCGCAACTGCTCCTCGACCGAATTTTCTTCGCCGGCTTTTTTCTCGCCCCGGCCCATGCCCGGCAGACGCCGCGGCAGCAACGCCCCGACCATGCCTGAGCTGCCGTTAGCGGCGGTGTTGGCAGCGGCCGCCGGCCGGTAACGCAGTGCGGCGTTATCAATAACGAGGGCATTGTCGGCGCTGGCAATGCGGATATCGGTGACGGCGGTCATGCCCGGTAGCAGTAATAAATCATCATTTTCCACACTCAGCACCGTCTGATACGACACCACGGTGGAGGTGCTGGCTTCAGTAGTAGCAAGGCGGATCTGTTCGGTGCGGGCGGTAAAAGTACGGCCGCGATAGGCATCCACGGTAAAGGTGGCGGACTGCCCCACCTTCACCACACCGATGTCGGCTTCATCCACATCCACCAGCAATTCCATAGCTTTTAAATCCCGCGCCAACAGAAATAAGGTGGGCGCTGATAACGACGAGGCCACGGTCTGGCCTTTTTCCACCGAGCGGCTCAGCACCACGCCATCAATGGGCGACACCAGCGTGCTTTTGGCCAGATCGGATTCGGCAAATTCCAGATCGGCTTTGGCGGTATCCACACTGGCCAGCGCCTGTTCCACACTGGCTTCGGCCTTGGCCAGGGTAATGCGGGCGTTATCCAGGGTTTGTTGCGAGGGGAATTTGCCTGCGCTGCTGGCCCACACGTTCTGGTAATACTGATGATTCAGCTGCGCCTCTTCCAGATTGGCACGGGCGGTTTTTACCTGCGCCTGGGCCGAGCGCAGCGAACTTTTGCGCTGCAGCACGGTGGCGCCGATCTTACTGGTATCCAGCTGCGCCAGCTTCTGGCCTTCGCTGACGCGGTCGTTATAGTCGACAAACACCTCTTCGATAATGCCCGACAACTCCGAACTGAGTTCCACCTTGTCTTTCGGCGACACCTTGCCGGTGGCGGTAACGGTAACCGCCAGGTTCATGCGCTTGGCTGGCGCGGTTTTGTACATCATGCCGGTTTCTGGCTGGTACCCCAGCCACCACCACAGCCCGCCGGCGCCGGCCAGCAACAGCAGCGCGGCCAGCAGCCAGCGCAGTTTCGGATTAGCGGTTGCCTGCAGCAATCCCAGCTGCCGGGCTTGTTCCTGTTGTTCGTTATTCACGCGTATCACCTGCTGCATCAAAAGCCAGGGCCGGCAGCGTCAGGCCTTGCCAGCCGCCTCCCATACTGCGGTACAGCTGCACCCAGCTGCCCAGAATATTGCTGTGGTTACCCAATAAAGCGCTGCGGGCGTTCAGCAGCGCGGTCTGGGCATCGAGTAATTCGGAAAAACTTAATAAGCCGGCCTCAAACTGCTGAGCAGACAGACTGGCGGACAGTTCCGCCGACGCCAGTGCCTGAGCAAAGGATTGCTGCTGGCGTTGGGTGCTGGCCAGCCTGGTCAGGGCGTTTTCCACTTCTTCCTGCGCCGTCAGCAGCTTGCTGCGATAGGCCAGCAGGCTTTGTTCCAGCTGCAATTGCTGCGTGCGTACCGCCTGTTTCAGTACCCCGCCATCGAACAACACCAGCGCCAGATTGGCGGCAATTCTGGCCACCACGGCATCAACATCGAAGACATCGCTGTAGGTTTCACCACTGGCGGACAAACTGCCGGACAAACCCAGCGATGGGTAACGCTGATGCCGCGCCAGCACCACCGCTTCGGTCTGCGCCCGCACCGCCTGCTCCTGCGCCTGCACATCGGGGCGCTGGCGCAGCACTTCGGCCGGAATCGTTAACCCGGCCGGAGCGCTAAACGAGGGTAAGGATTGTGGCGTTTGCAGCGCCGCTGATAATTCACCCAACTCTCCGCCGGCCAGCGCCTGCAACTGCTGCAGCGCCTGCAGCTCGGCCTGTTCATAGGGTGGTAAGGAAGATTCGGTCTGGCGTAATAAGGTCAGCGCCTGCGCCTGTTGCAGCTCGGTGGTTAAACCGGCCTGCCGTTGCCAGCGCGCCAAGTCATAACTTTGCTGACGCAAGCGGATGGATTCTGTGGTTAACCCCCGGTTCTGCTGCGCCAGCCGCAGGTCTACATAGGCCTGCACCACTTCGGCAATTAAGCTCACCTGGGCGGCGTGTAACTCCTGCAGCGACTTCTGCACATTGGCATCGGCCTGCTCGCGGGCGGCGCGGCGGCTGCCCCATAAATCAATTTCCCAGGAAGCATTCAGCCCGGCATTAGCACTGGTGCTGTCAGTGTTGTCGCTCTCACTGGCACTGATGCCGGTGCTGAGGTTGCCCTTGGGGCGAAAACCGGCGGTAGCAACACCGGCCTGCAGTAATGCCAGCCGGTAACTGATGCCACTGCTGGCCAGGCTCGGGTTATTCGCCAATACCTGCTGTACCAGCTGATTCAGCAGCGGGTCTTGCCAGTGTTGCCACCAGGTGGCCAGGGACGAGGGGTCGGCAGCGTCAGCTGGGTCGAGGTTTACCCCTTGCGGGGTCTGGGTATGCCAATCCTGCACGGTGGTGGCGACCGCCAGATCAGGTTGCTCCGGGGCCGAGCTGCAGCCAGCCAATGTCAGCGGCAGCAGCAAAGCGGCGTGACGAACCAGAGTAGGAGAAATCAATTTCATGCCGGTTATTCCAACAACAGTACCCTCAGGATACCGGGGTGCGTACTCTGTCAGAAAGTGCTTTGTGATAAAAGACCCAAATAGTAAGTATTTGCATTTGTATTGAATAATTTACCTTTTCCCCGCGCAGATACAAAAAACCCGCCGCAGCGGGTTTTTTGTTGCATCACGAAAACCGCTCATCCGATTTTCGGATCCAGTTCGCCACGGGCGTAACGCTGGTACATGCCTTCCAGAGAGATCGGTTTGATCTTGGAAGCGTTACCGGCGGTGCCGAAGGCTTCGTAACGGGCGATACAGATATCACGCATGGCTTCGACGGTTTTGGCGAAGAATTTACGCGGATCGAACTCGCTCGGGTGTTCGGCCATCATGCGACGCATCGCACCAGTGGAGGCCAGACGCAGGTCGGTGTCGATGTTCACCTTGCGCACGCCGTACTTGATGCCTTCAACGATTTCTTCCACCGGTACACCGTAGGTTTCTTTGATGTCGCCGCCGTACTGGTTGATGATCGCCAGCCATTCCTGCGGAACCGAAGAAGAACCGTGCATTACCAGGTGGGTATCCGGAATGCGCTTGTGGATTTCTTTAATACGGTCGATGGCCAGAATGTCGCCTGTTGGCGGCTTGGTGAACTTGTACGCACCGTGGCTGGTACCGATGGCAATGGCCAGCGCGTCCACACCGGTTTTCTTCACGAAATCCGCAGCTTCTTCCGGATCGGTCAGCATCTGGCTGTGATCCAGCACGCCTTCGGCGCCGATGCCGTCTTCTTCACCGGCCATACCGGTTTCCAGAGAACCCAGACAGCCCAGCTCACCTTCTACCGATACACCACAGGCGTGCGCCATGTCGACGGTACGACGGGTTACGTCCACGTTGTACTCATAGGAAGTCGGGGTTTTACCGTCTTCACCCAGCGAACCGTCCATCATCACCGAGCTGAAACCCAACTGGATAGAACGCTGACAGACGTCCGGAGACGTACCGTGATCCTGGTGCATACACACCGGAATGTGCGGGAATTCTTCAATGGCCGCCAGAATCAGGTGGCGCAGGAACGGCGCACCGGCGTACTTACGGGCACCGGCAGACGCCTGCACAATCACCGGCGAGTCGGTCTTGTCGGCGGCTTCCATGATGGCGCGCATC
Source organism: Venatoribacter cucullus (assembly GCF_016132445.1). Lineage (NCBI taxonomy): Bacteria > Pseudomonadati > Pseudomonadota > Gammaproteobacteria > Oceanospirillales > Oceanospirillaceae > Venatoribacter > Venatoribacter cucullus. The sequence continues at coordinate 2,434,499 of NZ_CP046056.1, forward strand.
TGTTCCAGGTTGTTCACGTTGAAAGCTGGCACGCCGTAGCCGAATTCGGCGGCGTGATCCAGCATCTGACGCATGCTGATTAATGCCATGTTGTTGCCTCTTTAGGTCTGCCAGACGCTGGACGCTAGACGCCAGACGCTGACTCTATTAAAAAATTCTGCGCGGGAAGCCGGGCTTCCCACACGCTGTTCAGCCGAACGCTTAACGGGCGCCCTGCGCGCGTTCTTCCAGTACTGCAACCGCCGGCAGCACTTTGCCTTCCACGAATTCGAGGAACGCACCGCCACCAGTGGAGATGTAAGAGATCTTATCGGCCACGCCGTATTTGTCGATGGCGGCCAGCGTATCACCACCACCGGCGATGGAGAATGCGGCGCTGTCCGCAATGGCATTCGACAGTTCTTTGGTACCGTTGCCGAAGCTGTCCACTTCAAACACGCCGACCGGGCCATTCCACAAAATGGTTTTGGACGCTTTCAGCATGTCAGCGAACTGGGCCGCGGTTTCCGGGCCGACGTCCAGAATCATGTCGTTGTCGCCCACGTCGGCCACTTTCTTCACCACCGGCGTGGCGGCATTAACGAAGGCCATAAAATCGTCGATCGGGCCGGTGATTTCCGCCACCACTACGTCGGTTGGCAGTGGCACGTTCACTTTGGCGGCGATGGCTTTGGCGGTGTCGATCAGGTCGTGTTCACACAGGGATTTACCCACTTTAAAACCCGCGGCGGCCAGGAAGGTGTTGGCGATACCGCCACCCACAATCAGCTGGTCACAAATGGTCGACAGCGAGGTCAGCACGTCGAGTTTGGTGGACACTTTGGAACCGGCAACAATTGCCACCATCGGACGGGCAGGCTTATCCAGCGCTTTGCCCAGTGCGTCCAGCTCGGCTGCCAGCAGCGGGCCGGCACAGGCCACCGGGGCAAATTTGGCCACGCCGTGGGTGGAACCTTCAGCGCGGTGCGCGGTACCGAAGGCGTCCATCACGAACACGTCGCACAGAGCAGCGTATTGCCTGGCCAGCTCATCGGCGTTTTTCTTTTCGCCCTTGTTAAAGCGCACGTTTTCAAACAGCACGATCTCACCGGCTTTTACATCCACACCATTCAGGTAATCACTGACCAGCGGTACATCACGACCCAGCGCCGCGCTCAGGTAGTCGGCCACCGGACGCAGAGAATTTTCTGCCGAGAACTCGCCTTCGGTCGGACGGCCCAGATGCGAACACACCATCACGGCGGCGCCTTTTTCCAGCGCCAGCTTAATGGTGGGCAGGGAAGCCAGAATACGGGCATCGGAAGCGACGTTGCCGTTCTTAACCGGTACGTTCAGGTCTTCACGGATCAGCACACGTTTACCGTTCAGATCCAGATCCGTCATTTTGATTACAGACATGATGTTTCCTCAGTCGATCACTTCGGCGGCTGCACCACCGGGTTAACAGAATTCGGGCCGGACGGCAGGCTGCTCATGCAGCGCGCGGTATCCAGCATGCGGTTGGCAAAGCCCCATTCGTTGTCGAACCACACCAGCAGTTTCAGCAGGTGGCCAGCACTGACGCGCGTTTGCGTGGCATCGACAATGCCCGAGCGCGCGTCGTGATTAAAATCGATGGAGGCATGGGCCTCGCGGGTAATGCCCAGAATCCCGCGCAGGTTGCCGGCGGCGGCGGATTGTATCAGGTCATTCACCGCTTGTGAGGATGTGATTTGCTGCAACTGCAGGCTGATATCCAGCGCCGATACGTTCATGGTCGGCACCCGCACGTGCAGGCTTTCGATCTTGCCGGCCAGCTTGGGCATTAAGCGGGCGATACCAAGCGGCAGGCCGGTATCCACCGGAATAATGCTCTGGCCGGCGGCGCGGGTGCGGCGCAGATCAGAATGGTAAGCGTCGATCACCGGCTGATCGTTCATGGCCGAGTGAATGGTGGTGGTGACGCCCGCTTCGATGCCAAAGGCGTTATCCAGCAGAGTCAGCAGCGGCAGCAGGCAATTAGTGGAACAGGAACCATTCGACACGATGCGCTGCTCCGCCGTCAGACTGTGCTGGTTCAGGCCATAAATAATGGTGTTATCCACCGCGCTGTCGGCCGGGTTGGAAATCAGCACACGACGGGCACCGGCGTGCAGATGCTGTTCGGCATCGTCGCGGCTGGTGACCTGACCGCTGCATTCCAGCACGATGTCCACATCCAGCGCCTGCCAGTCCAGCTCGCTCAGCTCGGCAATATGGCGCACACAAATACGGTCGCCATTCACCAGCAGATGCCGATCATCCGCCACGTCCACCGTGCCGGGAAAACGGCCGTGGGTGCTGTCATAGCGCAGCATATAACTGATGGTGTCGATGTCGGCCAGCTCATTAATGGCCACCACCTGCAAATCGTTGCGGTAACCATGCTCGTACAGCGCACGCAGCACGCAGCGGCCGATGCGGCCAAAACCATTGATGGCAATGCGGGTGGTCATGAACAGCACTCGGGCAGAAACAAGGGGCGTATTCTGGCGTATTCAGGGGCTGGCCGCAAAGGCCGGCGCCGTCAGGTTGCTGCGTCAACACTCTGTTCAGGCGTAACGGCTGGCACTTTGCTGCCATTGTGGCAGGCTGTAGCGGTTTTCCATTATCAGAACGGCCTCTTATGTCTGCTGCAACCCTGCCATTATCACTGCTGGAACTGGCTTCGGTGCCCACCGGTTCCGACATCCGCCACACCTTGCTGGAGCTGCGCCGTTACGCCCAGGCTGCCGATCAACTCGGCCTCACGCGCCTGTGGCTGGCGGAGCATCACAATATGGAAGGCATTGCCAGCAGTGCCACCAGCGTCTTAATTGCCGATCTGGCCGCGCACACGGAACGTCTGCGCATCGGTTCCGGCGGCATTATGCTGCCCAACCACCCGCCCTTGGTGGTGGCCGAACAGTTCGGCACCCTTGCAGCGTTGCATCCGGGCCGGATTGATTTAGGCCTCGGCCGTGCGCCCGGCACCGACCCCGTCACCAGCCGCGCCCTGCACCGCGATGAACGCCGCGCCGAGCGTTTTCCACAAGAAGTGGCCGAACTGCAACGGCTGCTGGGCAATGGCGATGAGCCGGGTGTGCGCGCGTACCCCGGCCGCAACAGCGACATTCCCATCTGGATTCTCGGTTCCAGTTTATTCAGCGCCCAGCTGGCGGCGCAGCGTGGGCTGCCCTATGCCTTTGCCGGGCATTTTGCTCCGGCGTTAGCGGCCGAAGCATTGGCCCTGTACCGCCGCCAGTTCCAGCCTTCGGCAGCGCTGGCCGAGCCTTATGCCATTCTCTGTTTGCCGCTGATTCTGGCCGACACCGATGACGAAGCGCGCTATTTAGGCACCAGTTCACAACAGCGGATTTTGTCATTGCTGTACGGCAAGCCGCTGTATATTCCGCCGCCGGTGGACGATATGGATAAGATCTGGGATGCCCCCAGCCGTATGCAGGTGCAGAATTTTCTGGCGCTGTCGGTGGCGGGCAGCCCGCAAACCGTGGCCTTTAAACTGCAGCAACTGCGCCAGCGCTATGTCTGCGACGAGCTGATGTTTACCAACGATATTTACGACCGGGAAAAACGTCTGCGGGCGCTGGAACTGCTGCCGCAGGTGCAGGCATTAATGGCGGATAAATAACCAATTTAAAAACGCATAAACCCGTTTTAAACATTATTTAAAACGCATAAAAAAGCGGCGCTGCTGAATGGCAGGGCCGCTTTTTTTTACCGGGCGGATCAGAAGCGGGCGTTCAGACGCATCTGGCCCGGCAGGGAAATAGTATCTTCCTGTCCCCAGGCATTGCCGCCGATCTGCAGCGGTACGATATCCAGCGTCAGACGGTCGTTGTATTCCCAACGCACACCAACAACAACCAGCGTGTCTTTGTTGTCTGCAGTGGTGGCAATTACTTCGATACCCGGCTGAAAGGTACCGTACTGGGTTTTGGCCATTTTCAGATGCGCTGACAAGCCCACGTCCAGGTAGTTGTCGTCATTATCGTCATCAATAATAAATTCCGGCGCAATGCTCAGCAGCAGGCTGTTCATGTCGGCGGTAAAGGCAGCACCGATCATAAAGTTGTTGTAGCTTTCGCCACCCACGGAATCTTCATCAAACACTGCCACGCCCGCGTACACCGCCAGACCGTGTTTCATTTCAGACAGACCCTGCAATGCAGGCAAACCCAGTTTGAAAATGGCTTCGCTGTTAACGCCTACTGTATCGACCTTGTTGCTGTTCAAAATCAGCTCACTGTTGCCCAGGCCCAGACGCACACCACCGCTGGAGTAGTCGCCACCAGTAGACAGATCCACCGAGGCCTCGCCCTGCGCGGCCACGCCTGCGCGCTCAACCATAAAGCCACGGGTTGGCTGCTGCGCAACCGCGGGTGCAGCAACCGCTGCTGCCAGAGTCATACCAGTCAGAATTTTTGCAATATTCATTGAGACACTCCTGTGAAAAGAGCCCTGATTGTAATGAGGCGAACGGGGAATAAAACAACCAGAACCGCCACAAGCACTCAAAAAACGGAACCGGCGCACAGAATCAGAAAAAAGTATCAGACCAAAAAGCCGTTGGTCATTAAACGGGCCAGCAGCATTTCTAACGTCTGGTCGCCAGCCGCCACCACGCCACAGTCCGCCAGTGCATAAGCACCACCGTATGTAGTACGCACATCGCCGCGCGCGCACTGGCTGCGGTTAATAATACGCACGCCACGCGCGCTGGCGTCTTTTAAAGCGCTTAGTAAGGTGGGATGTTGCGGCGCATTACCGCTGCCGAAGGTTTGCAGAATAACGGCGTCCCAGGGTTGCGCTAACCATTGTGCGATTAACTCAAAATCCATGCCCGGATGCAGGGTTAATACGGCAACTTTTTGCGCAACAATGCTTTTTAATTCTGGTTTGTCGCCATTTTTTACGTGCACTAATTCCGACAGTTTTAAATATTTATCCGTCCATTCCAGCAAAGGTTTGGCATTAGGGGCCGCAAAAGCAGCCAGGCCCTGGGCATCCACTTTGGTGGCGTATTCTGCTGGCAATAACTGCCGGTGAAACACAATCCCCACCTGAGCAATGCCACTGTGCGCAGCGGCGTACAACGCATTGCGGATATTCGCCGGCGCATCGGAACCGGCTTCGGCCAGTGGAATCTGCGCGCCGGTAAACAGCACCGGCTTGCCCAGCCCAGGCAATAAACACTGCACCGCCGCGGCGCTGTAAGCCATGGTGTCGGTGCCGTGCAGCACCACAAAACCATCGTAATCGTCGTAGTGCGCATGAATATCCGCCGCGATTGTTTGCCAATGCTGTGGCTGCATATCGGACGAATCGAGCAGTGGCGCATATTCATGCAGCACAAATTCTGGCATCTCCGGTTGCTGCAATTCCGGCAACTGGCGCAGCTGTTGTTCCAGCCAGCCGGCCAGCGGCTGATAACCACGCGGAGTGGGCTGCATCCCCAGGGTGCCGCCGGTGTAAATAACGAAAATGCGCTTAGAGGTCATGGCTAACAATCCGGGCCGGAAAACCGGCATCTTCGCATATTCCGCGCCGGCGACGAACCGCAGTGCTGGGCAAACCGCGGCCAGCGGAATATCCTACTGTTTTGCTCAGCTTTACGGATTGCTTATGCCAGCCCTGTTAACGATTCCGTTCGACAACGCCTACGCCCGCCTGCCCGCACAGTGCTTCGCCCGCGTGCTGCCCACGCCGGTGGCCAACCCGGCGCTGATCCGTTTTAACCACGGCTTAGCCGCGGAACTCGGCATTGATGTTAACGGCAGCACCGAGGCGGAACTGGCGGCGGTATTTGCCGGTAATGACATTCCGGCAGGGGCCGATCCGCTGGCCATGGCCTACAGCGGCCATCAGTTCGGGCATTTAAATCCGCAGCTGGGCGATGGCCGCGCCATTTTATTGGGCGATGTGGTGGATATTCACGGTCAGCGCCGTGACATTCAGCTAAAAGGCAGCGGCCGCACGCCGTTTTCACGCAATGGCGATGGCCGCTCACCGCTGGGGCCGGTGCTGCGCGAATACATTCTGTGCGAAGCCATGCACGCACTGGGCGTACCCACCACCCGTGCCCTCGCAGCCGTAAACAGCGGCGAATGGGTATACCGTGAAGGGCGCGAACCCGGCGCGGTTTTTACCCGCGTCGCCGCCAGCCATATCCGCGTGGGCACCTTTCAGTATTTTGCCCTGCGCCGTGATCACGAGACACTGCAGCAACTGGCCGACCATGTTATCGAACGTCATTACCCGCATATTGATCTCAATAGTTCAGATAAATACCGCCAGCTGTTTGCCGCCATCTGTAAAAATCAGGCGCAATTAATTGCGCAGTGGATGCAGCTGGGGGTTATTCACGGCGTAATGAATACCGACAATATGACGGTCAGCGGTGAAACCATTGATTACGGTCCCTGCGCTTTTATGGATGCTTACCACCCCGACACGGTCTTCAGCTCCATCGACCGCCAGGGCCGTTACGCCTATGCCAATCAGCCGGCCATCGGCCAGTGGAATTTAGCGCGGCTGGCCGAAGCGTTATTGCCGTTAATTCATAGCGATGAAAAAACCGCGGTGGCTCAGGCTACGGAAATTCTGCAGGAATACCCGCGCTGGCAGCAGGACACCTGGCTGCAGCACATGGCGGAAAAACTCGGTTTCAGCAGCGTACAGGAATCCGATCAGGCTTTGATTGAACAAGTATTACATCTGCTGGAACAAGGCCGGCTGGATTACAGCCTGTTTTTCCGCCGCTTAAGCCACTGCACGCAAGCCGGCGATAACCGTGGCCAGCTGCTGGCACTGCTGCAGTTACCCGAATGCCGCCCCACCGCCGCACTGGAACAGCAATTAAATGCCTGGCTGGATACATGGCAACAACAGTTAACTCAACGCGGCGACAGCCACAGTGCCGCCCAACGGATGCAGGCGAAAAACCCGGCCGTGATTCCCCGTAATCACCGCGTTGCCGAAGCCATTGCCGCCGCCGAAGGCGGTGATTATTCGGTGTTTGAACGCTTACTGGCCGCGCTGCAACAGCCCTATGAAGAACGGCCGGAATACGCCGGTTTTATGCAACCGCCGCAACCGGCCGAAAAAGTATTAAAAACCTTTTGTGGTACCTGAGCACTTATTGCTTCTGCAATAAATACTCTGCCAGTGCCTGATACGCCGGCAGCGAGGTGGCGTCGTTAGCAGCATTGCCGGCCGCCGCTTTAATTCCCTGCCGTTATTCACGGCCGTAAATATCCTGCAGGCGTTCAATATCGTCTTCGCCCAAATAATCACCTGACTGCACTTCAATCATTTCCAGCAGCGTATTACCGTGGTTGGCCAGCGCGTGAACATCGCCCAGCGCAATAAAGGTGGATTCATTGGCGTGCAGAATTTCCTGCGTTAATTCGCCATGCTGCTGGCGGATTACCGTTGCTTCACCGCGCACCACCACCCAGTGTTCGGCCCGTTGCTGATGGCGCTGCAACGATAACTGCCCGCCCGGTTTGACCTGCAGGCGTTTGATTTTATAGCCCTCACCGGGGTGCAGAATTTCGTAGCAACCCCAGGGGCGGAAGACTTTACGCGGGCTGACCGGCGGGCTGTCGGCAACCACCACACGCAGCTGATCCAGTGCATCGCGCTGCGCTATCAGCAAGGCATCGGCGGTATCCACCACCACCAAATCCGTTACGCCCAGCAACGCAATATCGCGGCCGCTGTGATTGTGCAGATAACTGTTATGGCTGCGGTAAAAACGGCCATTTCCCTGCTGCGCATTACCCTGCGCATCGGCCGGCGCCAGCGCCTGCACCGCCGTCCAGCTGCCGATATCACTCCAACCGCTGTCGGCTAATACGGCCGCCACCACGGCAGCCTCACCACTGGCGGCCAGCGGTTCCAACAGCGCAATATCCACCGGCAGCGCCGCCACCCCCTGCAGCGCAGCGGCATTAGGGCGGATAAAATCGAGGTCTTGTTGTTGCCCGGCAATGGCCGCCGCTGAAGCCGTGGCCAGTTGCGGTTGCCACTGCTGCAGCGCCTGTAAAAAAGACTGCACCTGCCAGCACAGCATGCCGCTGTTCCAGAACCAGCAGGGTTGGGGGGCAGTGGTATTGGCCTGCAAATAATCCGCGGCGGTGGTGGCATCGGGCTTTTCATGAAAGGCACGTAATGGCCGCACCGGCGCCTCACCGGCGCTGACCTGCAAATACCCAAAACCGGTCGCCGGCGTATGCGGCAAAATACCAAACACGGCGGCGGCACCCTGCTCCACCCAGGGCTGTAAGTGCTGTAGCGCCTGCTGCAACGGCGCAATGTTCTCTAGCAGATGATCGGCCGGCAGCACCAGCATCAGCACATTGTCATCACCACGGGCACGCAGAAACTGCGCCGCCAGCGCCAACGCCTGCGCGGTATTGCGGCTGTCGCGCTCCAGTAACAGGGTGGCGTGAATACCGGCCGCCCGGCATTGTTCCGCCGCCAGAAAACGCTGCTCTTCATGGCACACCAGCAACGGCTGGCACGGGCTGAGTTGCTGCGCCCGCTGTAACGTCTGTTGCAGCAGCGACCAGTGCGGATCCAGCAGGGGTAAATACTGCTTCGGGCAGTCCGGAGTCGACAGTGGCCACAGGCGGCTGCCCTGCCCTCCGGCCAGAATCACCGGCACCAGCTTCATAAAAATATTCCCGTCAGATAACAATGTGTTGCCGTTGCAGCCGGTGTTCAGCGGTGTATCCTGCCCGGCATTCTGGGCAACCGCAGGCACCGGTGGGGCAGTATGCAGATTCAGCCACGCTTACTCAATCTGGGTAAAAATCCGCACGGTCGTGATTTTGTCATCGGCGATATGCACGGTTGTGTCAGTGCGCTGCTGGCACAATTACAGGCACTGGCCTTTAACCCGCGCGGCGACCGGGTGATTTGTGTGGGTGATCTGGTGAACCGTGGCCCGGAATCGGTACAGGCCTTAGCGCTGCTGAGTGAGCCCTGGTTTTTTGCCGTGATCGGCAACCATGAACAAGTGTTGGTCAGTGCGTTTCAGGAGGGCCAGCCCGAACACCATGCCTTAATGCTGCAGCACGGCGGCGACTGGATTTTACAGCAGCCCCGCCAGCACTGGGATGGCTGGTTTACGCAAATTCGCCAGCTGCCACTGGCCATTCAGCTGGAAAATAACCAGGGTAAAACCATCGGTATTATTCATGCCGATTACCCGCTGGCCGACTGGGGCGATTTTCACCGCTTAACGGCAGACGATGCCGAGCGCGCGGTCTGGGCGCGCGAGCCGTTTCGCCAGCGCAGCCCGCACCGGGTGGCGGGGCTTGATTGGCTGATCGTTGGCCACAACGTTACCGAACAACCGCTACAACTGGGCAACCGCCTGTACATTGATTGTGGGGTTTATCTTGGTAACGACTACCAGATTATCGACATTAATCAGCTGTAGGCGCAGCGATTAAATAGGGCTGCCAGGCGGGCGGATATTCGGCATCGGTAACCGCCTGCTCATCCTTACCCAATTGCAGCTGCACAAAATACGCATGCAATAACTGGTGCGGCGCACCCAGCACCGCCAGATCGTCGGTGGTTAAATCCTGCTGCAGGCGTTTTAAATAAAAAGCACCGTCGTGGCTGTAAATTTTATCGCCAATAATCGGATAACCCAGGTGCGCCAGCTGCGCGCGAATCTGATGTTTACGCCCGCTGAACAACTCACATTCCAGCAGGCTGTACGAGCCAAAGCGTTTGAGTACACGAAACTGCGTGCGCGACCACTTGGGCGCATGCACGGCGTTATCATCCTGCTCGGTGGTCACCACCATCCGGCTGCGAATAAGGCTGTTTTGCTGCTCTGCCAGCCAGGTTTCGCACAGGTGTTCGTCCCAGACAGGATTACCCCACACCAGCGCGTGATAGACCTTACGCTGCAATAACCGGTCGAGGTGTTTTTTCCAGCGCTTATCGGCCCAGCCATTTTTTGCCAGCAACACAATGCCCGAGGTTTCCGCATCCAGCCGGTGCAATAAATGCGCGTCTTTATATTCCGTGTCGCGCCGCACCAGCGAAATTAACGTATTAAATAAATTGCGCGTGGTGCGCGACACCGGCAGCCCGGCGGGTTTATGCACGGCCATTACATCATCGCGCTGCCATAAAATATGCCAGCCGGTATCCACCGCATCTTCCTGATGCTCGGGCAAATACACACAGACCCGATCACCGGGCTGCAACGCCACATCCGCCGCCTTCACCACGCCATTTACCCGCACCGCACCCAGCGCCTGCGCCGCCAGCAACTCAGCGGCCGACCAATGGTGATACGCCTGCAACACCGACGCACGCAGGCCAATGGCCTGATACTCGGACCAGCACAGCTCAAAACCCTTATCTGGCGCCGTTTTCGTCACCGCCCAACCCTCTGTTGTTATGGCGGCGATTAAACCACGAAAGGCCGCCGGGCCGCAGCGGTAGCCGGCTGAAGCAACCACTGGATAGGAACCTGAGTATTTTGAAAAATGGCCAGAATTGTGCGCGTTTACACGTCACCGTCAAAAGTCAGATGCGCGAATTGCCGCCAGCCGGTAAAAATCTGACCTGTAAAATCAATGGATTAAGAAATTTCTCAGAGTGATCGTGCGCAAAATGTAAAGACGACAGCAGAGTAATAGTGTGCGTGCGCGTTTAGAGCCTGATAGCGATATTATTAGCGGCACTTTTCGCAACGGTAACAGTCGGTTACACTCGGGACTTAAACAAGGACACAGGTGTGTAAGTGAGCATGCCTACGAACAAACTGTTAGGTGAACAAAAGGACTAAACATGACCGCATACGTAATTCTTAGAATAACTGTTCACGATCCCGAGAAACTAAAAGCCTATCAAAAAGTAGCCCCAACAATCATTGAACAGTATGAGGGGAAACTATTGGCGCGAGGCGGAGAGGTTGTCTCACTGGAAGGGTCTACCGATAATCGAAGAACTGTCATAATCGAGTTTCCAACTATGGAAAAGGCGAAGTCCTTTTACCGGTCTCCGGAGTACACTGATGCAATACTGCTTCGCAAAGGTTCGGCGGAGTTCGAAGTAATGGTTGTGGAAGGTCTTGCCTAAGATGGCCAAATCACCTAACACAGCGCTCCACCCGACCAAAAACCGCTACGCGGTTTTCGTTGGGTGAGCTAGGCGTTACCAACCAAGCATACCCCCATGAAACACACCGGCAGCTGCCTCTGCGGAGGCATCCAATATGAAATCAATGGCGAGCTAACCGATGTTCTGAATTGCCATTGCTCCATGTGCCGCAAGCTGCACGCTGCAGCGTTCAGAACCCGGGCCAGTGTGCGCCGTGCAGACTGGAAAACCATTAAGGGCGAAGCGCTGATTAAATTTTATGAATCATCACCGGGTGAGCATAAAGGTTTCTGTTCAAACTGTGGCTCCAGTATTTTTACTAAGTTTGATAACAACCCGGATGTCTACGGCTTTCCGCTGGGTACACTGGATACCGATCCGGGTGTAAAAGCGGAACGTCATGTGTTTGTAGGAAGCAAAGCGCCCTGGTTCGATATTACCGATGACTTGCCGCAATATGACGGGTATAAATAACCCGTCGCTGCCACCATCAGGGGGCAGCGGCGCAGGGTACGCTACAAACAAGGATGAATCATCACGATGGATAAGCACCATAATCAAAGCACATCAATCCAGGCAAGGCTGATCAGCCTGCTGGCCTCTCTTCCCTTCTCGGTTCTGACGGCCGTATTCATCTGGATGGGCATTAACAAAGAGCTTATGTACTGGGGCGGCTTTCTCAGCAGCAGCTACCTGCTTACCTGCATCATGTTGTTTGCCGTACTGGCCTTGTTGTTACCGAAACTGTTTCCATCAATTCTTGGGAGAATCTGGCGGGGCATTGTCAGCGTTGAACGTTGGTGGGGATGGTAGCCATAGGCCACCGTCACCCGTTCCGCTAAACTAGCCCCCAATTCATTCCCCTTTGCTCAATTCTGCCGAAAACCCTGGCCTGGCCAGGTACATAATCCGGCATTGAGTAATTGCTAAACCTGCCAGTTTTACGGAGCCAGCATGCATAAAATTAACCCCGCCAAGCTGCGTAACAGTAAATGGACCGCCGTAACACCGCTCAATCGCGAGAAGCATTTTTTGGTTACCGAGGTTGAGTACGACGAAGAAGGCGCGGTGTTGTCGTGCGTACTTGAAGCGATACTGTCGCGCAATGAATACCCGATTGACTGGCAGGAACTCAAAGACGCCGACAAATGGCTGCAGGGCTGGAAGTAAGTTTACGGCTACTCAGTGACCCAGAGTTTATGCGTTACTGCATCCTATCTGTTCAGATTCAGCACGCCAGATCAGTAATGGTAACGAAGCTGTGCAATTAACAGCGCGTCATCCGTTACCTTGTAAACCATACGGTCTTCTTCATTGATTCTGCGTGACCAGTAACCGGTTAAATTATGCTTAAGCGGCTCTGGTTTACCGATACCTTCAAAGGGGTTGCGCAGGGTCTCTTTAATCAGGCTATTAATGCGGTTAAGCGTTCTTTTATCTGTTTTTTGCCAATACAGATAATCTTCCCAGGCATGTTCCGAGAAAATCAGTTTCATTCGCTCAGCTCGCGTTCTGTACCCTTACCGCTTTCCAGTTCAGCGACAGAGGCCAGCAAGCGACGGGCGTTTTTCGGCGCGCGCAGCAGATACGCCGTTTCCTGCAGAGCTTCGTAGTCTTCCAGCGACAGCATCACGACAGAAGGTGCCTTATTGCGGGTAATAATCACTGGGCTGTGGTCATCGCATACCTGCTGCATCATCTGCGCTAAATTGCTGCGGGCGCTGGTGTAACTGATAGCGTCCATGGTTGTCTCCTCTCTGAAATTCTGTACAGGAAACTGTACATAGGCATAAGTACAAAGACAAGCCCGCGATACAACTGACAGCTTCATTAACGCCAAGCCAGCCGACGCAACAGCCAGCCATAGGCCACAGCCCGCAGTTCCGCTAGAATAGCGCCCCTATTGATACCCGCTTACTTACCTCTGCCGGAGACACCGGCCAGGACACCATCATGATCCGTATTACCGAACTCGCCCTGCCCCTCGACCATCCGCAGGAAGCCCTGCGCGCCGCCATTCTGGAACGGCTGGGCATTCAGGACGCCGACCTGCTGAACTTCACCGTGTTCAAGCGCAGCTACGATGCGCGCAAGAAGAACAGCGAAATCAAATTTGTGTACATCATTGATGTGGAAGCGCGCCACGAAGACCAGCTGCTGCAGCGCTTTGCCAACGATACCCACATCCGCCCGGCGCCGGACACCAACTATTACCCGGTGGCGCAAGCGCCGGCGGGCTTAACCGAGCGCCCGGTGATTATCGGTTTTGGTCCCTGTGGTTTGTTTGCGGCGTTGTCGCTGGCGCAGATGGGTTTTAAGCCCATTGTGCTGGAGCGCGGCAAGGAAGTACGCCAGCGCACCAAAGACACCTGGGCGCTGTGGCGTAAGAAAACCTTAACGCCGGAATCCAACGTGCAGTATGGCGAAGGCGGCGCCGGCCTGTTTTCTGACGGCAAGCTGTACAGCCAGATCAAAGACCCGAAGTTTTACGGCCGCAAGGTGATGGCGGAATTCGTACGCGCCGGTGCGCCGGAAGAAATCATGTACGTCAGCAAGCCGCACATCGGCACCTTCCGCTTAACCGGCGTGGTGGCCACCATGCGCGAAGAAATCAAACAGCTGGGCGGCGAAGTTCGCTTTGAAGCCAAAGTCACGGACATTCTGCGCGCCGATAACGGCCAGATTGAAGGCGTGGTGCTGGATAATGGCGAAGTGATTCACAGCCGCCATGTGGTGCTGGCGCTGGGCCACAGTGCCCGTGACACCTTCCGCATGCTGCATAAAAACGGCGTGTATATTGAAGCCAAACCTTTTGCCATCGGCTTCCGTATTGAACACCCGCAGTCGCTGATTGATAACGCCCGCCTGGGCAAATACGCCGGCCACCCGGAACTGGGCGCCGCCGATTATAAGCTGGTGTATCACGCCAAAAATGGCCGCGCGGTGTATTCGTTCTGTATGTGTCCGGGCGGTACCGTGGTGGCCGCTACGTCCGAGCCGGGGCGAGTGGTTACTAACGGCATGAGCCAGTATTCGCGCAACGAACGCAACGCCAACGCCGGCATTGTGGTGGGCATTACTCCCGAGCAGGATTTCCCCGGCGGCCCGCTGGCGGGGGTGGAATTTCAGGAGCAACTGGAATCCAAAGCCTACGAACTGGGTGGCCGCGATTATTGCGCGCCGGGGCAACTGGTGGGCGATTTTATTCGTGGCACACCTTCGACCGAATTTGGCGAGGTCGAGCCTTCGTATAAACCGGGCGTAAAACTCGGTGACCTGCATCCGTCGTTGCCGCCCTATGTGATTGACGCCATCCGTGAAGCGCTGCCGGAATTCGGCAAACAAATCCGTGGCTTTGACCGGGATGATGCGGTGTTAACCGGTATTGAAACCCGCACCTCGTCGCCGGTGCGCATTAAGCGCGACCACGACAGCCTGCAAAGCATTAACACCCCCGGCCTGTACCCGGCCGGTGAAGGTGCAGGCTATGCCGGCGGTATTTTATCCGCCGGCGTCGATGGCATTAAAATCGCCGAAGCGGTAGCGCTGGATATGCTGGCCCAACACGGGAAAAACGCATGAAAGCGGATGATGTAAAAAAACTGCAGCAGAGAAAATACCGCGAACAGCTGGGGCATTATCTGGTTGAAGGCGAACATTTAATTCTGGAATTAATGAAAGCAGCGATTTTTCAGCCGCATCTGGCCAATGCGCAGTTATTTATTACCGAAAATTACGCCGACTGGGTGCATCAGCACAATAAACTGAAACTGCGTGTGACCATTATTGGTCACAAAGCCATGAGCCAGATTGCCGACACCCAAACGCCGCCGGGCATTATTGCCGCGGTGCCCTTTGCGCCGGTAAATGGCAAAGAGGCTGCCCACGCCGCCCACAGTGAGCGCGCTATTTACCTGCACGAAATTCAGGACCCGGGGAATTTAGGCACTATTTTACGCACCCTCGGCTGGTTCGGCGGCTTCCGCTGTTTGCTCAGCCCCGGCAGTGTTGACCCCTATAACCCGAAAGTGGTGCGCGCCAGTATGGGAGCGATTTTTCACGTACCGTTCGAGCAGAATGTACCGCTGGATACGGTGCAGGAACGCTACCCGCGCATCGCCTGCCTGGACATGCAGGGCAAAGCGCTGCGCGAAAACAGCTTCCATAATTACGACTGCTATGTGTTCGGCAACGAAGCCCGTGGTGTACCGCGCGAACAGCTGGATGAGCTGAATGCCACCGCCTTTACCATTACCGGTGGCGGCGCGATTGAGTCGCTGAATTTAGCGACTGCGGTGAATATCTGTATTTATGAATTGCGGCGCTGACCTGGCAGCGCCTGCCAACCACCAGCTTTACCCTTCCGACTGCGGCAACCTTGGCGCGTATTCGAAAACATCTGAATAGCAGTTTTGCTCTTTCAGGCCCCGGTTTTTGAGCTGATCCATGGTGCCGTATACCATCACCGGCGAACCGCACAGATACATTTTCGTGTGCTCAAGGCTGGCAAAATCTTGCTGAATAACCTCATAAAGATAGCCTGAGCGGCCACCCCAGCCGGGTGACTCTGATTCCAATACAGGAATGAATGTTATTGTCTTGTATCGGCTTTCCAGGCGCTGAAAAAAATCAAGAAGATAAAAGTCATTCAGGCTTCTGTTGGACCAATAGATGGTCACATCGGCGTCTGGCTTCCGGTTTACGATTTCTTCAATAATGCATTTTATCTTCGCAATGCCAGAGCCTGCAGCAACCAACACATGTGGCTGATCAAGCCGGGTTTGCAGATAGGCCTTGCCCAGCGGCATGGTTACCCTGGCGCTTTTCTTACTGTGCTGAAGAGAGGCCAGCGTCTTAATGATTTTTCCGGAAAACTCACTGTTTTTGTTAATAATCAGCTGCAGCCGTTGCGGGCTATCGGGTTTGCAGGCATTCGCAATCGTGTAAGAAAGCGATTGCATACCGGCTTCCTGTTCAGGGCTTAACTCAAGTTGAAGATGCTGACCGGCGTGGTAGCTCAGGCTGGCATCATCCGGTGCCAACAGATCAACTTGGTAGGTATTTTCGCTCAGCGGAGCGATGGCACTGACCTGGCAGGCGTACTGCTTAAGCGGGTAACCCATAACGTGATTATTCATTGCAAACCAGGAATCATAAAAATACCGGCCATGGCCGGTATTGGATTAATTAAACCGTGCTTTAACACCGACCCAGCTGCTGCCATTGAAGCGTGGCAACTCATTGCTCAGCCTTTCTTGCCGGTCACTACTGAACAGACACAGGCATCTTAAAAAACTTCTTAAGTGAACAAAAATGGTTTATTTTCACGCATCCATTACTTTGGCTCATGCAAAATATGCTGGAACGCACTCACCTCAGGGTTATACAAGCGGTCGAACAACAAGGGTCGCTGACGGCGGCCGCGCAGGTGCTCTGCGTTACTCAATCCGCCTTAAGCCACACCATGCGCAAACTGGAAGACAATATCGGTACTGCGGTCTGGTTGCGGGAAGGCCGCAGTCTGCGGCTGACACAAGCGGGCAGATTTCTGCTGAATATTGCCAACCGCGTGCTGCCAGTGCTGGAACATGCGGAAGGCAAACTCAAACAGATTGCCTGTGGTGAACGCGGCACATTAAGAATTGGTATGGAATGCCACCCCTGTTACCAATGGCTGCTGAAAGTGGTATCGCCATTTCTGGACGCCTGGCCCGATGTGGATGTGGATGTAAAACAGAAATTTCAGTTCGGTGGTGTTGGCGCGCTGCTGGATTACGAAATCGACCTGCTGGTAACACCCGACCCCTTCTATAAAAGCGGCCTGAACTTTCAGCCGGTTTTTGATTACGAGCAGGTTCTGGTGGTCCCCCAACACCATCCGTTAACGGCTCTTGAATACGCCCGGGCAGAAGACCTGCGCGACCAGGTTTTACTGACCTATCCGGTGCCAACCGACCGGCTGGACATCTACACCCAGTTTCTCAACCCGGCCATGGTGGTGCCTAAGCAACACAAAACCAGCGAAACCACCGACATCATGCTGCAGATGGTCGCCTGCGGCCGGGGGGTGGCGGCATTGCCGCGCTGGCTGGCAGAAGAATATTGCATCAGGCTGCCTTTGGCCGTGGTACGACTGGGCGAGCATGGCATCGCCAAACAGATTTATCTGGGTACCCGTGAAAATGACGGCGATATCGAATATCTGCAGGCGTTTACTGAACTGGCGCGCGCTTACCAATACCCGACAGGAGCGACAAACCCATGAGAATAAGTAATGGCTCGATGAGATAAAATCAATATTTCTCATGCGTTAGGCCATGTATAACGTGCTCAGTTATCTTTTATGGTCAGCACGGAATACGAAAACAATGAGTAACGGTTTTACCTACAGTATCAAGAGCATTCGTTTTGATGAGCACTACCAACCATCAGACAAGACGCGCTTAACCACCAATTTTGCCAACCTGGCCCGTGGCGAACAGCGCCAGGCAAACCTGCGCAAAGCCCTCGACATGATTAACAACTGCTTCAATGGACTGGCGCATTGGGATAATCCGAATAAAGACCGCTATAGCGTCGAGCTGGATATTATTCATGTGGATATTGATGTCGCGGGTAATGGCGAGACCTTTCCCACCATTGAAATTCTGAAAACCTACATCATCGACCACAAAACCAATAAACGGATTGAAGGTACCGTAGGTAATAACTTCTCCTCTTATGTACGCGACTACGATTTCAGTGTCGTGCTGCGCAGCCATAACGAAGGCAAAAACGAATTTACCGTGCCCGCTGACTTTGGCGACTTACACGGCAATATGTTCAAAGACTTTGTGCAATCCAGTGTCTACAAAGCAAATTTCAACAAACTGCCGGTGATCTGCCTGAGCGTTTCAGACAACAAAATTTACCGCCGTACCAGCAACCAACACCCGGTTCTTGGCGTTGAATACCTGCCGAATGAATCGTCGCTGACAGAGCAGTATTTTCAAAAGATGGGCATGAAGGTGCGCTATTTTATGCCGCCATGCAGTGTCGCGCCGTTTGCGTTCTTTTTCTTTGGCGACCTGCTCAACGATTACAGCACCCTGGAGCTGATCAGCACGCTGAGCACCATGGAAACTTTCCAGAAGATTTACCGGCCGGAAATTTACAACGCGCATTCCATTGCCGGTGAAATCTTCCAACCCAGCCTGAAGAATCAGGATTGCTCATTAACGCAGGTCGTCTATGACCGGGAAGAGCGTAATCGTCTGGCCACCGAGCAAGGCAAATGGTGTGCTGAGTACTTTATTCAGCGCCACCAGCCAATACTGGAAGCATGGTCGGCCGCCTTCTCTGATCAACAAGCCGGGTACTGATCATTATGAAAAAACTATTCCCGACCTCCACCGCCGGCAGTCTGCCCAAGCCTTCGTGGCTGGCTGAGCCAGAAACATTATGGTCACCCTGGAAGCTGGAAGGTGCTGAGCTGACCCTGGGCAAACAGGATGCCCTGCGCATTACGCTGAAAGAGCAGGAACATGCTGGCGTCGATATCGTCAGTGACGGCGAACAGACCCGCCAGCACTTTGTGACAACCTTTATTGAAAACCTGAGTGGCGTTGATTTTGAAAATAAAAAAACGGTAAGAATCCGCAATCGCTACGACGCCAGCGTACCGGGAATTGTCGGCCCGGTAAGCCGCCAGAAGCCGGTTTTTGTTGACGATGCAAAATTCCTGCGCGCCCAGACCAATCAGCCCATTAAATGGGCGCTGCCTGGCCCCATGACCATGGTTGACACCCTGTATGATGACTATTATCAGGATCGTAAAAAACTGGCCTTTGAATTTGCCAAAGCGCTTAATCAGGAAGCCAAAGAACTGGAAGCAGCAGGCGTTAACATCATTCAGTTCGATGAACCCGCTTTTAACGTATTTCTTGATGATGTGAACGAATGGGGTATAGAGGCGCTGGAAATCGCCAAGGCCGGCTTAACCTGTGAAACCGCTGTCCACATCTGTTATGGCTACGGCATTAAAGCCAATACCGACTGGAAAAAGACACTGGGTGAAGAATGGCGCCACTACGAAAAGACATTTCCTGCGATTCAGAAATCCAGCATTGATATTGTTTCGCTGGAGTGTCACAACGGCCGGGTTCCTTTAGAAGTTCTGTCCCTTCTTAAAGGTAAAAAGATCATGGTCGGTGCCATTGACGTGGCCACCGACACCATTGAAACACCCGAAGAAGTCGCCGCGACCATTCGTGAAGCGCTGAAATATGCCGATGCAGACAAGATTTATCCCTGCACCAACTGCGGCATGGCGCCACTGTCCCGCGACGTGGCAAGAGGGAAACTCCATGCACTGGCGGCCGGGGCAGAGATCGTCAGAAAAGAGCTTTCCGCCTGATCCTTGCTGAAAATCCAATGGGGCGACACCGCCCCTGTTGGATTTATTCCGTTTACCCATCCTTCAATCAAGTCATCTGTTCATGAACATTATCGAATTATTAATCGACCATTTACCGACGCTTCTGGCCCTGATCGCAACCGGTATTTTCGCCGGCATACTGGCGGGCCTGCTTGGGGTCGGTGGCGGCATCGTCATTGTGCCGGTGTTGTTTTTTATCTTTCAGGGTTTTGGCGTTTCACCGGAATCCGCAATGATTGTCGCTACTGCCACCTCTCTGGCAACCATTGTACCGACATCGATCAGCTCAATACGCTCACACAGGAAAAAAGGTAACGTCGATGTTGATCTGTTAAAGCGCTGGAGTCTGTTTATTCTTATTGGCGTCCTGGCTGGAAGCTGGCTGGTAACCCGCGCTGACGGGACATGGCTTACCGTATTGTTCGGCGTCATCGCCACTTTATCCGCATTAAACATGCTGCTTCGAACCGGAAAATCAGCATTATTTCCTGCCCTGCCGGGTAAAACCGGGCAAACCGTGATGGGCACCTCAATTGGCTTTTTCAGTTCCATGGTCGGCATTGGCGGCGGTACGATTTCCGTGCCACTGCTTACCCTTTATAACTATCCGGCCCACAAAGCCGTTGGTACGGCCGCAGCCATCGGCCTGATTATTTCATTACCCGGTGCGCTGACCATGCTGCTGTTGGGCACCACGCCGGCTGATGCACCGGCGGGAACCTTTGGGTTAGTCAATCTGGCAGGCTTTTTATGTATTGTGCCGCTGACGGTTGTGTTTGCTCCGATCGGCGCATCGTTGGCGGCCAGGCTGGATGCCGGGAAACTTAAGAAAGTTTTTGCCGTTGTTTTGTTGATCACCGGCTTAAGGATGCTGATACAAGTCTTTATTTAATAAGCCGCTGAACAGGCCGCCATTGGCGGCCTGATGTGGGGCTTCGCCCCTGCGCCCCGGATGTAAGGAGAAGAATCTCCTTACCAACCTCTCTGGCCCGCGCTCCAGCTAATCCTCGTTTACCAAAGCCAATTAAGCATACGCGGCCAAGGGGCATCCATGCCCCTACCCGCTCGTTTGGAATCATCCAAACGATGCTATTGGCTTTGCCAAACGTCGGGCTGGAACGAATGGGCCGAAAAAACATTAGCGGCTACGGTTTTATCCGCGCCTATAGCACGCTGAAATGAACCGTCATTGACAGGCCCGCCCGGATGGACCGGGCGAGGATCGTGGCGCACGACGCGCCTTACGATCCGTGGCTGTCGGCAATGACGGTGAATGAGGGAATACGTGCTATACAGCGCAAAGCTGGAGCGCGAGGATAAGTTCCTCGCAATCGGGGCGCGGGGGCAGAGCCCCGCACAAGCTGCCACGCAGTGGCAGCCAACCAGCCCAACGGCTGGCGTACACAATGCAAGGCCAGCGCGCAGCGCTGGATTCGCGGGCATGGCCCGCTCCCACAAAAGCCCGGCAGGGCTGGCAAAACTCAGGCGTTTTTAGCCCGGCGCTGGCCTTTCTTCGCCTGCAGCTGCACCGCCTTGGTAAAAATCCACTGGTAAGTGGAAGGCAGCATCCGCACCAGCAGGTCGAAGAACTTCGCATCCGGGCCAATTAACACCCGGCGGCTGTTTTTCCGCACCCCAGTTAAAATCACCTTAGCGGCTTTATCCGGCGTGGTAATAAATAACTTTTCAAATTCGGCCGCCGCTTCGCTCTGGCTGTTGCCGGTAATGGCGGTCACGCTGGCGTCGGTACGCGCGGTGCGGGCGATGTTGGTTTTAATACCGCCCGGATGCACGCAGGTTGCGCTCACGCAGGAACCGGAAATTTCCAGATCCTGACGCAGCGATTCTGTTAAACCGCGCACGGCAAATTTGCTGGCGTTATACCCACTCATTAACGGCTGCGAGGCCAGGCCAAAAATACTGGAAATATTAATAATATGGCCATCGCCGGAGCGCTGCAGGTGCGGCAAAAAGGCTTTGGCGCCGTACAGCACGCCGTTGAAATTAATGTCCATAATCCACTGATAATCTTCCAGGCTCAGCGATTCCACCGTACCGGACAACGCCACGCCGGCGTTATTAAAAATCAGGTTGACCTGGCCATGGTCAGCGACAATTTTATCGGCCCAGGCATACACCCCGGCGCGGTCAGAAACGTCCAGAATTTCGGTGGTGACTTTCACCGGATACTGCGCCAGTAAGTCGCGGGTTTCTTCCAACCCTTTGGCATTTACATCGGCAATGGCCAGATGACAGCCCTGCTGGGCTAAATTCAGTGCCAGCGCGCGGCCAATACCCGAACCTGCGCCGGTAACCGCCGCTACTTTATTGCTAAAGCTTT
Source organism: Venatoribacter cucullus (assembly GCF_016132445.1). Classification (NCBI taxonomy): domain Bacteria; kingdom Pseudomonadati; phylum Pseudomonadota; class Gammaproteobacteria; order Oceanospirillales; family Oceanospirillaceae; genus Venatoribacter; species Venatoribacter cucullus. The sequence goes on from NZ_CP046056.1 coordinate 2,456,410, forward strand.
TCATATCAACCCCGTCTCCGCCTGAAATAGCGGTTTTATTATTGTGTGAACAGCGGCCGCGCCGCCCTTGACTGTTAAGGTATGCAGTCTGGCACGCCGGCCCGGCTTTGGCCGGGTTATGCACGGCCATTCTGGCGGTGAAATGCAGGCCCGCGGTGCCGGCTTTTCACCCGAAACAGACTCACAGCTGCCGCACCAACAATAATTGCAGGGCGCTCTCGCTGTGCAACTGTAAGCTATCGGCTTTAATCAACAGCCCCCGCTGCAACTCGATGCGGTGCCCGGCCGAACCGGCCTGGCCGTTACCGCTGACCACATAACACAACACCCGGCCCGGCACCCACAGCTGGCCACCCTGCGGCCAGTTCAGCACCTCAGCCTGAATTCCCGCCTCCGGGCCGCCGTACACAACGGTCAATCCGTCAGGCGTCGGTTGCACCACTTGATAGCGGGCACCACCTGATATTTCCGACGGTTTAAACCACAGCTGCAGCAACGGCTGTACTGCATCGGTGGGGTTTATTTCGTTGTGACTGAAGCCCTGGCCGCCGTCATATTGCACCTGTACGTTACCGGCATTCACCAGGGCTCCGGCGCCAATGGTGCCCTGATGCAACAGCTGGCCACGCGGAATCAGGCTGACAATATCCACCCCTTGATGATGGTGCAGGCCGGTGCTGCCACCGGGGCTGAACCAGGCATTGGCAAAATACACGCAGGGCCCAAAGCCATCGAAACATTCGTCCGGCACGGCATGGCGGAAAAAGCCCCGATCCTGCAGCAATACCCGCTCGCGGATACTGGCAAAACCACTGATGGCGACGGTGTTTTCATCCAGAATGTGCATAGCAATCTCCTGTATGGCCGTCAGCATAGCAGCCCACCGCGTACAATTGTGCCCGCCCCGCCCCGCCGGCGTTGCTGAGGCCTGCGTTCTGGGCGACAATAGCGCCCCCTTTTGGTACTGCCGGCGCAGACCGGCAGACTCAACCATCGCAACCGACATTCAGGAGTCGTTTCATGACTACCCGTACCGAACTGGCCAACGCCATCCGCGCCCTGAGCATGGACGCCGTACAGAAAGCCAAATCCGGTCACCCCGGCGCCCCGATGGGCATGGCCGACATCGCCGAAGTTCTGTGGAACGACTACCTCAAGCACAACCCGACCAACCCGGAATGGGCCGACCGCGACCGTTTTATTCTGTCCAACGGCCACGGTTCGATGCTGATTTACTCGCTGCTGCACCTGAGCGGTTACGACCTGACCATCGACGATCTGAAAAACTTCCGTCAGTTGCACTCCAAAACTCCGGGTCACCCGGAATACGGTTACGCCCCGGGCATTGAAACCACCACCGGCCCGCTGGGTCAGGGTATTGCCAATGGCGTGGGCATGGCGCTGGCCGAGAAAGTGCTGGCCGCCCAGTTCAACCGCGACAAATTCAATGTGGTCGACCACTTCACCTACGTGTTCATGGGTGACGGCTGCATGATGGAAGGTATTTCCCACGAAGCCTGCTCACTGGCCGGCACCCTGGGCTTAGGCAAACTGATTGCCTTCTACGATGACAACGGCATTTCCATCGACGGCGAAGTGGAAGGCTGGTTTACCGACGACACCGTGAAGCGTTTTGAGTCGTACGGCTGGCAGGTGATTCCGCGCGTGAACGGTCACGACCCGGAAGAAATCAAACAAGCCATTGAAACTGCCCGCGCCAACACCGAACAGCCGACCCTGATCTGCTGCAAAACCATTATTGGTTTCGGCTCACCGAATAAAGAAGGCAAAGAAGATTGCCACGGCGCGCCGCTGGGCGATGACGAAATCGCCCTGACCCGTGAGCGTCTGGGCTGGAAACACGGCGCCTTCGAAATTCCGGACAATGTCTACGCCGGTTGGAGTGCCAAAGAAAAAGGCACCGCTGCTGAGCAAAGCTGGAATGAAAAATTTGCTGCCTATGCAGCGGCTTACCCGGAACTGGCGGCGGAATTCAAACGCCGCGTCAACGGCGAACTGCCGGCCGACTTTACCGCCAAAGCCCAGGCTTATATCGAAGAATGCCAGGCCAAAGGCGAAGTGGTTGCCTCGCGTAAAGCCTCGCAAAACACATTGAACGCCTTTGGCCCGCTGCTGCCGGAATTCCTCGGCGGTTCCGCCGACCTCGCCGGTTCTAACCTGACCCTGTGGAAAGGTTGTCAGGGCGTGAGCGAAACCGACGCTTCCGGTAACTACGTATTCTACGGCGTACGCGAATTTGCCATGAGCGCCATGATGAACGGCATCGCGCTGCACAAAGGCTTTATTCCTTACGGCGCCACCTTCCTGATGTTTATGGAATACGCCCGTAACGCCGTGCGTATGGCTTCCCTGATGAAGCAGCGTTCTATTTTCGTATACACCCACGACTCCATTGGTCTGGGCGAAGACGGCCCGACCCACCAGCCGGTGGAACAGGTGGCCAACCTGCGTAATACCCCGAATCTGGAAACCTGGCGTCCGTGCGATACCGTGGAATCGGCTACTGCGTGGAAATCTGCCATCGAGCGTAAAGATGGCCCAAGCGCGCTGATTTTCTCGCGCCAGAATCTGCAGCATCAGCCGCGTTCGGCTGAACAGGTTGCCGCCATTGCCCGTGGCGGTTATGTGCTGAAAGATTGCGCTGGCACACCGGACGCCATCATCATCGCGACCGGTTCGGAAGTGGAACTGGCGACTGCTGCGGCTGAACAGCTGGCCGGCAAAAACATCCGTGTGGTGTCAATGCCGTGCGCCGAAGTGTTCTGCAAACAGGATGCGGCGTACATCGAATCCGTTCTGCCGGCATCTGTATCGGCCCGCGTGGCGGTGGAAGCGCTGCACAAAGATTACTGGTACAAGTTTGTTGGCTTAAACGGCAAGATCATCGGCATGGACACCTTCGGTGAATCCGCACCAGCGGCGCTGCTGTATAAAGAATTCGGCATTACCGTGGATGCGGTGGTCGAAGCAGTTAACAGCTTAGCCTGATGCGCTGCGCTCCGGGGTTTTGCCCCGGAGCTTTCTTCCTGTTTCAATCTCCTTCCTGCGTTTTTCTGCCCCTGCCCCGGTTACCCCCATGTTAAAAAAACACCAGCTCGAATTATTAAGCCCGGCCCGTGATGTCAGCATTGCCAAAGAGGCGATTCTGCACGGTGCTGATGCGGTGTATATCGGTGGGCCGGGGTTTGGCGCGCGCCATAACGCCAGCAACTCGGTGGCCGACATTGCGCAGCTGGTGGAATTTGCGCATTTATTCCACGCCAAAGTCTTCGTGACGCTGAACACCATTCTGCACGACGATGAACTGGAACCGGCGCGGCGGTTAATTCACGAACTGTACGATGCCGGCGTCGATGCCTTAATTGTGCAGGATATGGGCGTACTGGAACTGGATATTCCGCCCATTGAGCTGCACGCGTCCACCCAGTGCGATATCCGCCGGCTGGAAAAAGCGCAGTTTTTATCCCGTGCCGGATTTTCACAAATCGTACTGGCACGCGAATTAAACCTGCAGGAAATCAAAGCCATTGCCGACAGCGTCAATGCGGCGGTGGAATTTTTTATTCACGGTGCGCTGTGCGTAGCGTTTTCCGGGCAGTGCAATATTTCCCACGCCCAGACCGGCCGCAGCGCCAACCGGGGTGACTGTTCACAAGCCTGCCGTCTGCCCTACACCTTAAAAGACGATGCCGGCCGCGTGGTGGCGTACGACAAGCACCTGCTGTCGATGAAAGACAACAACCAGAGCGCCAACCTGCGCGATCTGGTCGATGCCGGCGTGCGTTCGTTCAAAATTGAAGGGCGCTATAAAGACGTCAGCTACGTCAAAAACATCACCGCGCATTACCGTCAGCTGCTGGACGACATCCTGACCGAACGCCCGGAACTGGCGCGCGCGTCCAGCGGCTATACCGAGCATTTCTTTGCGCCGAATCCGGATAAAACCTTTCATCGCGGCAGCACCGATTATTTCGTTACCGATCGTAAAATCGATATCGGTGCGTTCGATTCACCCAAATTCGTTGGCCTGCCGGTGGGTGAATTAATCGGCGTTGGCAAACAGGAATTAACCGTGCAAACCGACACGCCGTTAAGCAACGGCGATGGTCTGAACGTGCTGGTTAAACGTGATGTGGTCGGCTGGCGTGTGAACACTGTGCAGCTGCTGTGTGAGTTCGACTTACCACCTGAAGAGCATGAAGATGACAACGGCCAGCCGAAGCACGTCTGGCAATACCGGGTAACGCCAAACGAAATGCCACTGGAACTGAGCAAGCTGCGCCTGCCCACGGTGCTGAACCGCAACCTCGACCATAACTGGCAACAGGCGCTGCTGAAAACGTCGGCAGAACGCCGAGTGCTGGTGAACTGGGATATTCAGAGTACGCAGCAGGCCCTGAATGTTACGGTGACCAGCGAAGAAGGCATCCGTGTTTCTGCTACCTTAAATGGTCCGTTTGATCCGGCTAACAACGCGGAAAAATCGCTGCAGCAATTGCAGGATACCTTCGCGCAGCTGGGTAATACCATTTATCACGCTGACCAGATTAATGTGGAAGGCGATGCCTGGTTTATTCCCGGCTCACAAGTAAAAGCGCTGCGCCGCGAGCTGATTGATGCCCTAACCACCGCACGGGTAAACGCTCACCCACGCGGTTTCCGCAAAGCCGTCAGCGAGCCTGCGCCGGTGTATCCGGATACGCAGTTGTCGTTCCTTGATAACGTCTACAACGAAAAAGCCCGCGCCTTTTATCAACGCTTTGGTGTGCAGCTGATTGAAGCGGCCTTTGAAGCGCACGAAGAAACCGGCGACGTACCGGTGATGATTACCAAACACTGCCTGCGCTTCTCGTTTAATTTGTGCCCTAAACAGGCGAAAGGCGTGACTGGCGTCATCACCAAAGTAAAAGACATGCAGCTGGTGCACGGCGATGAAGTATTAACGCTGAAATTCGACTGCAAGCCGTGCGAAATGCACGTGGTGGGAAAAATCAAACCGCATATTTTTAACAGCGCCTTACCGGGCAGTCTGGCCAGCGGCGTGAGTATTTACGAGCCGGACAATCTGATCGCCAGCAGCCGGGATTAACCGGCTGCTCGCAATACCTTTTAGTTGAGCATCACACCAAACCATACCAGCCCGGAAACAGCATAATCGACACCAGCACCGTTACCTGCAGCAGGATAAAGGGCACCACGCCTTTATAAATATCCAGCGTGGTGACACCCGGCGGCGCGACCCCTTTCAGATAAAACAGCGAGAAGCCAAAGGGCGGTGTTAAGAAGCTGGTCTGCAGGTTCATGGCAATCAGAATGGCGAACCACAGCGGGGCAATGCCCAGCGCGTCAGCCACCGGTGCCAGAATCGGCACGATGATAAAAGCGATTTCCACAAAGTCGATAAAGAAGCCAAGAATCAAAATGGCCACCATCGACAGAATCAGGAAACCGGTGGCACCGCCGGGCAGATTGGTCAGAATTTCTTCCACAATGTAGTCGCCGCCGGTGTAGCTGAACGCCATCGAGAACGCCGTCGCACCCAGCAGAATGGCAAATACCATTGCCGTGACCTTAACGGTTTCAAGGGACGAATCCATCACCATTTTCCAGCTGAACTGTCGGTACAACAGCGCCAGCAACAATGCTCCCATACCGCCCAGCGCGGAGGATTCCGTAGGTGTGGCGACGCCCGCAAAAATAGACCCCAGCACCACCAGCACCAGTGTCAGCGGCGGCACAATAGCGAACATGGCTTTGCGGTAAAACTCGGCTTTATTCAGGGTTTCATCGCGGGGTAAGGCCGGCGCACTTTCCGGCTTCAGCCAGGTGTAAATAAAGATATAAATCAGGTAAGCACCGATCAGCACAAACCCCGGCACCACCGCGGCTTTGAACAGATCGCCCACCGCAATGCCCAGCACATCACCGAGAATAATCAGAATAATAGAAGGCGGAATAATCTGCCCCAGCGTACCGGACGCGCAGATCGTACCGGTGGCCAGTTTTTTATCGTAATTGTATTTCAGCATGACCGGCAGCGAGATTAACCCCATCGCCACCACCGAGGCGCCAACCACGCCTGTGGAAGCGGCCAGCAAGGCACCGACCAGCACGGTCGAAATGGCCAGACCACCGCGTACCGGGCCGAATAACTGCCCCATGGATTCCAGCAGTTGCTCCGCCAGCCGGGTCTTCTGCAGCACAATGCCCATAAAAATAAACAGCGGTACCGCCATCATGGTGGTGTTTTCCATAATGCTCTGAATGCGGAATGGCATGAAGGCAAAAATTTCCAGACCTTCGGCAAACACGCCGAAAATCAGGGCAACGCCACCGAAGATATAGGCTACCGGGAACCCCACCAGCAGCATCAGCAGCGCCACAAAAAACATAATAATACCGATCATAAAAGCGCGCTCCCGTCAGTGCTGTGGCGGCACATAAACTTCATCCTGATGGTGGCCCCGCAGGATATTAATTGAATGCAGCAGCAAGCCAATGCCACTGATAAAGTTGAACACCATCGCAATGGTGATTACGGAGCGGATAACCCAGCGTTGTGGCAAGCCACCCGGGTCGGGGGAGCCTTCACCAATCTGATAGGCTTCGTACGCAAAACCAATACCGTACCAGGCCACCAGCAGGGTGAACGGGAATAACAAAAACAGCGTACAGAGAATATCAATCCAGGCGCGGCGGTTACGGCTGAGACGGTCGTAAATAATATCCACCCGCACATGACTGCCAGCCCGTAAAGCGAACGGAATACCCAGCATAAACATGGCGGCAAACAGGTGCCATTCCAGTTCCTGCATGCCAATCGACACGCTGTTAAACAGATAGCGTGCGCTGACGTCGTAAAACACATTCAGCAGCATCAGCAAAAACAGAACGGCGGCAAACTTGCCCAGGCCATCCGATATCCGGTTGATGCCCTGTTCCAGGCTCAGCAAATTCATAATGAAGTCCGTCAGGATTAATACAGCACCGGAGTATAGCTCCGGTGCTGCAAATGGCGTTATTCCGCCATGTTATTGAGGTAGGTACGATCAGCAATATCGGTCCACTGGCGCACTTGTTTCAGGTAGGCATCCTGAGAATCAACAATCTCTTTGGTCAGCGGGTTTTTCGCGGTCACTTCAGCCAGCAACTCGTCGTTGGCTTTACGCAGCGCGGCCATCACTTCCGGCGGGAAGGATTTTACCTGTACTGCCGGAAACTCGGTTTTCATCGCCACCCAGTTCTGGCCAGACAGATGATGCGACTCAATGGTCATGTCATAAGCCGATACGCGCATCGCCGTCATCAGAATCTGCTGCAGGTCAGCCGGTAAACGCTCGAACTTACGCTTGTTGATCAGGAACTGCAGCTCGGTGGCCGGCTCCTGCCAGCCGCTGTAGTAGAACGGTGCAATTTTGTGGAAGCCCAGACGCAGGTCCATCGACGGGCCTACCCATTCCACCGCATCAATCGCACCACGTTCCAGCGAGGTGTACATTTCACCCGGTGCAATGTTGGTGGGGCTGGCGCCGACTTTGGCAAAGATTTCACCGGCAAAGCCCGGAATACGGATTTTCAGGCCTTTCAGATCGTCCAGACTTTTGATTTCTTTGCGGAACCAACCGCCCATCTGCATACCGGTGTTACCGCCGGGTACCGAGATCAGGTTGTAGGGCTCGTACACTTTCTGCATCAGCTCCATACCGCCGCCGTAGTAGAACCAGCCGTATTGTTCGGTGGCGGTCATACCAAAGGGACGGGTGGTCAGGAACTGGGTGTTTTCATCCTTGCCCTTCCAGTAATAGGAAGCGGAATGGCCCAGATCGTACTGACCAGCGCGCACCATATCGAACACGCCCATGGCGGATTTGTGCTTGTTGGCAGTATCGATTTCAATTTTAAGACGGCCGTTAGACAGTTTTTCGGCCAGCTCGGCCATGTTGCGGGCGGGTGCACTGAACACCCCAAAGTTGGTTGGCCAGGTTTCTGCCAGCTTCAGACGGTACACTTTTTTATCATCGGCTTGCGCCGGACCAATCAGCGCCACGGCACAGACAGCGGCCGCCACGACTTTACGGGCAAAGGTCAGCTTGATCATTGTTATTGTCCTTCTTGGTTGAAGAAACCGGCCAGCATTCGCTGCACCGGGCTATCCGCCAGAATGCATCATTACCCTGGCCGCCGGCATTAGCCATTCGGACGATAACCGGAAAAGTCAGCGCTGGTCGAGCCCAAGTTCGGCGTGTGAATAGCGGGTGGTCAGAAAACGCCGCTGCGCGGCAGTCAGGCTGTGCAACACCCGCGCGTAAGAATGGTCAATCAGGCGCTGCAGTTCGGCCGGCGGTACGTCGCCACCCAGCAACACGGTATTCCAGTGGGTTTTATTCATGTGCCAGCCGGGAATCACGCTTTGAAAGACATCGCGCAATTGTTGCGCCTGCAGCGGTTCGCATTTCAGGTTGACCCGCGCCTGGCCGTCTTTTTCGTACAGCAGCGCAAACATTTTGCCCTGCAGTTTGTACACATAAGCGTCGGGGCCGAAGGGAAAATCCTCCTGCGCCTCAGGTTTACTCAGCAAATAAGCCCGCAGGGCAGCGAAGTCCATTCAGCCTCCGGGCGTCTCGCTGGCCACCCGCTTGACCCGCGGCGTCAGCTGACAAAACAGTTCATAACTGATGGTGCCGCACAGGGCAGCAATGCGGTCGACACTCAGGTGTTCGCCCCACAACTCCACCGGGCTGCCGATCTGCGCGGCCGGATGGTCGGTAATATCGACGGTAATCATATCCATCGCCACACGGCCGATCAGCGGGCATTCAACGCCGTCCACCAGCACCGGCGTACCAGAGGGCGCATGGCGCGGATAGCCATCGCCATAACCAATGGCCACCACCCCAACGCGGGTATCACGCGCGGCCTGCCAGTCACCGCCATAGCCCACCCGCTCACCGGCCGGCACGCTGTGAGTACTGATTAACTGCGACTGCAGGGTCATCACGGCTTTTAAACCCAGCTCGGCGGCGCTGCGGTAATTCAGCGGTGAACTGCCGTACAGCATAATGCCGGGGCGACTGATGGCATCGGTAACCGGCTGCCCGGCCCAGATCTTTTCGGTGAATAAACCGGCACTGTTGCTGAAACTGGCCGGCACCGGCCAGGGCTGTGATGCCAGTAATTCCAGCTGTGCCGCCAGCGCCGGGCTTTGCCATTCATCGGCGCTGGAGAAATGCGACATCACCATCTGCAGCTGCAGGCCACTGTCCTGCTGAATACGCTCAATAATGGCCGGCGCCTGCGCCGGACGGAACCCCAGCCGGTTCATACCGCTGTTGATTTTCAGCCACACCGCCACCGGCTGCGCCAGTTTGGCGGCGGCGCGGTCGGCCAGCTGCTGTTCGTGGTGCAGCGCCAGCTGCAGATTCAGCTCAGCAGCCTGCTGCCATTCCTGTGCATCATAAGCGCCCTGCAACACCAGCACCGGCCGCTGAATACCGGCCTCACGCAGGGTAACCGCCTCGTCCACACAGGCCACGGCAAAGCCATCGGCGCTGCCCAGCGCGCGGGCGCAATTGACCAGACCATGGCCATAACCATTGGCTTTGATCACAGCGTAAGCTTTACCGTCGGCATGGGAACGGGCGATATCGTAGTTATGGCGCAGATGCGACCAATTGAGCAAAGCGCGGGTGGGACGTGTCATGAGCGTGGGAACAGCCGGCAAAAAGAGTACAATAGCGCGCACCGGTAACGATCACCAGAGCGGCTGCGGGGTTGGCATTATGTCAGGCCCGCCGCGCAAACTCATTACGGAAATACCTCATGCCCAGCCACCCGCTGTTCAGCGATAAAACCATTGCCCTGTCGGCCACTCTGGCCGCCACCATCGGGCTGGAAGAAGCCGTGCTGTTAACGGTGCTGAACGATGCTGCCAGCCTGCAAAGCCAGGCCTGGGCGCGGCTGGGCAAACAGGCGCTGCGCCAGCAGCTGCCGTTCTGGGACGATGTTACCATCCGCCGTATTCTGCAAAACCTGCTCGATAAGGGCCTGTTAACCTTAAGCGGGCCGATGTTTCCCGATGCCGAAGGCCTGATGTTCAGCTTTACCCCACCGGCCGGCCAGCCCCAGGCCAGCGCCCCGGCACCGCAGCCGCGTCCGGCGGTTGCAGAACCCCGGCCCCGCCCGGCCACGGCAACGCCGATGAACCCGCCGGCAGCACCGCCGGCCAACCTGAAACAACCACTGCCGGAACGCTGGCGCCCCAACACCGAAACCCTGCAGCGGCTGGAACAGCACGGCATTCCGGCCAGTTTCAGCTGGAGCCAGCTGGATGCCTTTTTATTGCAGGGCCACGAGCAGGGCGCCAATCGCAACGACTGGAACGTGCGCTTTTTCCGCCATGTAAAAAGCCAGTGGGTGTTTGCCCGCAATGATGCCGCGCGTCAGCAACAACGCCTGCAGGGTACGTTCAACCCGCAACAGGAAGATGCCCTGCCCATCCGCCACGACTGGCAACCGCACGAAGATGCCCTGCAGATTCTGCAGCGCGCCGGCATTGACCCGCAGTTTATTGCCGATGCCGTGCCCGAGTTTGTACTCTACTGGGTGGAACGCGGCGATGTGAGCAAAACCTGGAACAGCAAATTTATTCAGCACGTGCGGCAGCAATGGGCCCGGTTCAGCGCCTCGGCCGAACATTCATCGCTGCCCACCCGCATTACCGATAACTGGCAACCATCGCCGGACTGTTTCGATATTCTGGCCATGGCCCACATTGACCGGCAGTTCGCCGAACAGCGGGTGCCGGAATTTGTGCTGTACTGGCGCGATTCCAACCAGGTGCACAACAGCTGGAACAGCCGCTTTCTGCAATATGTAAAACAACAATGGGGCAAACGTCTGGCCCAGCCGTCAGGAGACACCAATGGACAGCAAGCAACTGCTCAACCGGGTTACACAACAGCTGCAGCAAGCGTCCAGCGCCTTAAAGACACCAACTGGTGAGGCGGTAAAAGAAGCCACCATTGAACAGAAAGAAGCCATTAACCAGATCTTCGAGCTGTTCCGCTTCAACTATCACAACCAGTTTCTGAAGGCTTTTCCCGACCATGACACCATGGTGATGGCCAAGCGCCTGTGGGCGCGGTTGCTGTGCGATTACAGTGGCGCCGTCATCATGCGCGCCGCCGAGCGGGCAGTAAAAGAAAGCAGCTGGCTGCCCAATGTGCACGAAGTGCTGGCGCGCTGCGATGTCGCCGATACCTTTGGTCTGCCCTCCGCGCACGCCGCCTATATGGAAGCCTGCCGCGCGCCGTCGCCGAAAAAAGACTTCGCCTGGAGCCACCCGGCGGTGTATTTCGCCGGCCGCGCCACCGACTGGTTTTTCCTTGCCAATACGCCCGAACAACAGGCGTTTCCGGTGTTTCAGCGCAATTATGAGATTCTGCTGCAACGCCTGCAGAACGGCGAAAACCTGGAACTGGATATCGCCCCGGCGTTACCGGAAACCGTGGCCGTCAGCCTGCCCCGCGACGAACAGCGCCAGCGCCTGCAAGCCTTGAAGCAGCTGATCGAACGCCATTAATCATCCACAGGGCGTTTCGGGAACCCAATAACCCGCCACGCCGCCTGCCCCTGCGACACAGTGTCGCATCCCCGCTGTCCTTGTCCTTTGTTAACCTGCGCACCGTTTTCAAAGATCACCACAAGGAAGCTTTATGCTCGCGTCGCGTCTGCATCCGTTAGCCCTGAGTATTGCCCTGGCCAGCAGCCTGCCGGTTCTGGCCGACAGCCAACTGGACCCGGTGGTGGTGACAGCCCCGGCCATGAATGAAGTGTTAACTGTGGTCACCGACCCGAAAGCCCCGCGCCAGCCGGTACCCGCCCACGATGGTGCCGACCTGCTTAAAAGCATCCCGGGCTTTGCCGTAATCCGCAAAGGCGGCACCGATGGCGACCCGTTATTCCGTGGTATGGCGGCCTCGCGCCTGAGCATTCTGCTGGATGGTGAAACCATCCTCGGCGGTTGCGGCAACCGCATGGACCCGCCCACGGCCTATGTGTTCCCGGAAGAATACGACAGCGTCACCATCCTGAAAGGCCCGCAAAGTGTGAAACACGCCAGCGGCAGCAGCGCCGGCACGGTGATGTTTGAACGCGCCAAACCCGATTTCAGCACCAACCCCCTGCAGGGTTATGTCAGCCTGCTGGGCGGCAGCTTTGGCCGTAATGATCAGGTGGCGCAGATTCTGGCCGGCGGCGACCAGGGCTATATCCGCCTCAACGGCACCCGCAGCGATGCCGATAATTACGACGATGGCGACGGCAACGAAGTGCATTCTGCCTACACCCGCTGGAGCACCAGCGCGCAGCTGGGCTGGACGCCGGATGCAGACACCACCGTTGAACTGAGCGCGGCGAAAAGCGACGGCGAAGCCGCTTACGGCGACCGCGGCATGGACGGCACCGCCTTTGACCGCACCAATATTGGCTTAAGTTACGAACAGAACAACCTGTCGCCGTTAGTGGCGCAGGTAAAAGCGCGCATTTATCACAACTACGTCGATCATGTGATGGATAACTACAGTCTGCGCGATGTCCTGCCAACGGCAACTAAAATGGTCTCCAACCCGGACCGCGAAACTCAGGGCGCTACCGCCAGCACCGAACTGAACCTGTCTGACCGCCTGACCCTGGAACTGGGCGCGGAGCATCAGCGTAACGAGCACAGCCTGCGCAAAGCCATGAGCATGGTGGCCGGCGATGCCGCAGCTGACCCGGATTATCAGAGCCAGACCCGCATCGATGATATGCGTTTCACCAGCAACGCCCTGTTTGCCGAAGCCACTCAGCAACTGGATGGCGGTAACAGTCTGCACGCCGGCCTGCGCGTTACCCGTGACGAAGCCGAAGACTTACGCAGCGGAAAAACCACCAGCAGCACAGAAGATAACCAGTGGCTGACCAGCGCCTTTGCCCGTTATGAGCAGCAGCTGAACAGCAATACCCGCAGCTATATTGGCCTGGGTTATACCGAACGGGCGGCGGATTACTGGGAACGTACCCGCAACCCGGAGGCCACCTCCAGCATGATGACCGGCAGCGCCAGCACCTTTGCGCTGAACCCGGAACAAACCACCCAGCTGGATATCGGCCTGGTGTACAGCAGCACGGATATCAAAGCCTCGGTGTCGGCGTTTTACGCCCACCACAACGATTACATTCTGATTGAAAAACTCAGCGCGGTTGCCAGCGATGCGCGCAATATCCGCGCCACTACATTGGGCACCGAAGCCGACCTGAGCTGGCGTTTCGCCCCCAACTGGACCAGCACCAGCACCCTGGCCTGGGTGTACGGTGACAACGACAATGAAGACCGCGCCCTGGGCCAGATGCCGGCGCCGGAACTGCGTTTAGGTCTGAATTATGCACAAGGAAAATGGACGGCCGGTGGCCTGTGGCGCGGTGTGGCGCAGCAGTCCCGCGTCGCGGTTAATCAGGGCAATATTGTGGGGCAGGATATCGACGAAACCAGCGCCTACGCCGTGTTCTCATTGCACGCCGGTTATCAGGCGATGGAAAACCTGCTGGTCACCGCCGGTATTGATAACCTGTTCGACCGTACTTACGCCGAACATATATCCCGCAATGGCGCGACGGTGCCGGGCTACGATGTAACCACCGACCGCATTAACGAACCGGGCCGGAATCTGTGGCTGAAGGCGCAATATAATTTTTGAAATAACGCACTCTAACAAGCTGATCATGCGGCTATTTTGAGGAACTGTTAGCAGACCGTATGCCGCAGGGAAGCGGCATTCGAGCGTCCACGGAAGGATTCACAGCGAGTCTGCTAACAGTCCCTCAAACGTAGACGCAGAACCTGAATAGTCGATCAACTTTCAGCGACGATCCGTCGCCAGAAAACTCCACAATTCCAGATCAACACTGCGGCCTTCAAATTCCAGTTGCGCCGGCAGGCACCCCTCGCGCTGAAAGCCCAAAGCCTGTAAGCGCTGCTGCTGTAACTCATGGCCCGCTTCCAGCCGCATTTCGATGCGGTGCAAACCCAGTTCGGTAAAGGCGTAATTCAACACCGCCGGCACGATCTGCTGCAGGTCGGCCAGGCTGACGCTGGCCGGGAATTCCCACTGTAAGCGGGCGCAGCGCTGCAGCCAGTTAATATTCTGAATACCGATGCGGCCGATTAACTCACCGGCATTATTTTCCACCAGCCAGAATGCCGCTTCGCGGGTTTCAAAGCGCATCGCCACGCGGCGCAGTTCATCCAGAGCCTGTGCCGCTACGGTTAACGGCAGGCGCGGAATATGCGCGGCAACTTCGGCATCGTTCAGCAGCACAAAGAGTGCCTCATTATCCTGTTCGGTCACCGGTAAACGTAAGGAAAAACCGCCCGCAGTAAAATTCCACATCAGGCATTACCTCCGTTACCACTGAATGATTTGTCCAGGTTCTGACCCGGGTTATCCTGCTCCCCCAGACGCCCGGCTTTGGGTTTTTCTTCGGCGCGCAGTAAATGGTATTGCTGCACATCGGCAAAGCCGTCGTTACCGACGCGCCAGCCATCACGCAACGTGGCGCACAGGCTGAAACCCATGCTTGCCAGCATGCTGGTAATGGCCGGGTTCTGACCCTGAATCCACTGATAACCGAAATTGCGCAGGTGATATTTCTGCGCCAGAAAATCCATGCACACCTGCAAGGCGGCCTGCCGCTGTTCAATGTTCAGCGCCGGTAAACCATCGACGCGCATCATCACGCGCAGTTGTGACGGCTGCCAGTCAAACGCGCTGACCATACCAACCACCGCGCCGTCGACTTCCAGCAACCACATCATGCCGCGCTGGGTGGCGGCCATCTGCACGCTGTAATCGACCAGCCGGCTCATTGCTTCGCTGTTATCGGGAATGCTCTGGCCGGGTAATTCCGGCTGCTGATACAACGCCAGCAGGGCGTCGGCATCGTCATAGTCCAGCGGCCGCACACGGCCACCGTTAAACGCTAACTCAGGGGTAAATTTCATACTATTTCCTGCTCACAGCAACCGCACCGGCGATCCGCCGGGCGGTTCAGACATCAGTATTCGTCGTCGCCGCCTTCATAGCCGCGCGCCAGATTTTCAAACCGGGTGTATTTACCGATAAACGCCAGCCGGTCAATACCGATGGGGCCGTTACGGTGTTTACCGGTAATAATTTCCGCCACGCCTTTATCGGGGGAGTCTTCGTTATACACTTCGTCGCGGTAAATAAACTGAATAATATCGGCGTCCTGCTCGATGGCACCGGATTCCCGCAGGTCAGACATCACCGGGCGTTTATTCGGCCGTTGCTCCAGCGAGCGGTTGAGCTGCGACAGGGCAATCATCGGACAATTAAATTCTTTGGCGATGGCTTTCAGGGTACGGGAAATTTCCGAAATTTCCTGGGTACGGCCTTCGCTTTTGCCGGATACCCGCATTAATTGCAGGTAGTCGACCATGATCATGGCCAGATCATTATTATTTTCACGATACACCTTACGCGCCCGGGCGCGCATTTCCTGCGGCGTTAAGGCCGGCGTATCGTCAATGTACAGCGGCAGGTCTTTTAATAAATTTACCGCGGCGGATAATTTCGGCCAGTCTTCATCAATTAATTTGCCGGAACGGATACGGGTCTGGTCGATCTTGCCAATCGACGACAGCATACGCATCACGATGGATTCCGACGGCATTTCCATACTGAACACCAGGCACGGGCGTTTGGTCGCCAGCAGCGCATTTTCCACCAGATTCATGGAATAAGTGGTTTTACCCATGGAGGGACGCGCCGCCACAATCACCAGGTCGGCTTTTTGCAGGCCCGAGGTGCGGGCGTCAATTTCGGTAAAGCCGGTGGTTAAACCCGTTAAGCCATCGGGTTGCTCAAACATCCGCTCAAGGGTTTCGAGGGTGTTTTTCAGAATCGGCCCTACCGCCTGCGGGCCGCCGTCTTTGCGGCTGCCTTCAGCGATCAGGGCAATGGCTTTTTCAGCATCGGAAATCAGCGTCAGCGAGCTTTCGCCTTCAGTTTCGTAGGCGCGCTGCATAATGTCGGTGGCGGCTTCAATCAGGCGCCGCTGCTGCGACCGTTCGCGCACGATTTCGGCGTACGCCGCGCAGTTATCAATGGACGGAGTCATGTCCACCAGCCGGCTTAAATATCCAGGCCCGCCGGCTTTTTCCAGTTGCGCGCGTTCTTCCAGCTCTTCGGAAACGGTCACCACATCGATGGGCTGTTCCTGCGCCACCAGATGCTGAATGGCACGGAAAATCAGCCGGTGATCATGGCGGTAAAAATCATTGTCCTGCAGGGTTTCGGCCACCGTTTCCCAGGCGCGTTCGTCCAGCATCAGCGAACCCAGTACCGACTGTTCGGCTTCCACCGAATGCGGTGGCGTACGCTGACTGGCGGTCTGTTGATCGGAGTTGTAATCGTCGCTCATGCTGTTATTCCAGACGTTTTCAGAAACGGAACCAATAAAAAAGGCACTATCAGCGGGTGGCTAATAGTGCCTTATTCTGCCAGTGGCTGCCAGTCGGCGGCCACCCCGCAGCAACCGTTATTACTCGGCTACAACGTGCAGTTTCAGTACAGCGTTCACTTCCGGGTGCAGGTGAATAGCGATATCGAATTCACCCAGCGCGCGGATCGGGCCTTCCGGCAGACGTACTTCAGCTTTGGTCACTTCAACACCAGCCTGGCTTACCAGGTCAGCGATGTCGCGGTTGCCCAGAGAACCGAACAGTTTGCCTTCGTCACCGGCTTTAACGGCAACAGACACTTCGATTTCTTCGATCTTGGCAGCGCGGGCCTGAGCGTCGGCCAGCTTGGCAGCAGACTGAGCTTCCAGTTCGGCACGACGGGTTTCGAACTGTTCTACGTTGATTTTGGTAGCCGGTACAGCTTTGCCCTGCGGGAACAGGAAGTTACGCGCATAGCCCGGACGTACATTAACGGTATCGCCCAGTGCACCCAGGTTGGCTACTTTTTCTAACAGAATGATTTTCATAATAAATTCCTCATTACAGGGTCACGGTTACTCACCGGCCGTGTCTTTTAGTCGCGCGCGGAGGTTTAAACCACTGTCCAGCAGCGCTACGAAAATTAGTAATGTGTACATGTAAGGTCCGAACAGGAACAGTGCCAGATAAACCGACAAAATCCACGCCGAACTGGCGTTTGTGGTGGTCACAACACCATGGAACAGCGCCATCCCAGCCAGCATCAGCGGCACCGTAAAAACGGGCATGAGTCCGGCCAGTTCCGGTGACAGTTGCCCCGCCAGCAGCATCATTGCCACCGCCGGTACACTGTAAGCCAGAGGCAAGCGCAGCTGTTTAAACTCGGTGCCGAAGCCGCCGGGGTTATACAGTTCACTTTGCCAGTAGCGTCCCAGTAACAGACACAACATAAAAACCAGCGTATGCAGAGCGGCCAGCACTCCACTGATCATCGGGGCAACCAAGGGCTGAATCTGCGCCAGTAATTCTGGCTGCGCGCTCAGCGCTTCGGCAATCATCTGCTCACTGCTTTGTATGACCTGAGGCAGAACCTCAGACAACCACAACGGCAACAGAAAATACGCCACTATCCCGGGGATCACCGCCAGCATCACCACCTGATCAAGGCGGATCGTCTGACGCAACATTACCGCTAGGGCGCTGGTGCCCACAGCAATAATCAGTGGCGTGGGGTCGCCCATGGCGAACCAGGCAATTGCCGGAAGCAATGCCCATAACACCACGGAACTTCCTTCACGCCAGCCCTGACGCAAAATCACCAGTGCCAACAATGCTGCTCCGATCCAGAACAGCAACGGCAAGGCTAAACACAAACCCGCCGCGACAGTTGCCTGCCAGCGGCCGGACATGGCCCATTGCGCCAGTGCTTTCATACTTTACTACCTGATGCAGAACCGGGCGTTATTGAGGCAGGTCCGGCGAGGCAAAAGCTTTCGAGTAAGCGGAGTGTATAAACATACATGAGCATTACGAGAAAGCTTTTAACAAGGCCGGGACAACGCAAATAGCCCGGAACCCACTCAGTTGTCGTGCTGATCAGTGTACGGCAGCAGAGCAATATAGCGCGCACGCTTGATTGCAGTAGACAGCTGACGCTGATACTTCGCACGGGTACCAGTGATACGGCTCGGAACGATCTTGCCGGTTTCAGTGATGTAACCTTTCAGAGTGTCCAGATCTTTGTAGTCGATCTCTTTAACGTTCTCTGCAGTGAAACGGCAGAACTTACGACGACGGAAAAAACGTGCCATGACTTAAATCCCCTTACTCAGCGTTTTCTTCAGAATCGGTTTCGTCGGCATCATCGGCCTCGTCAGTTGCTTCTTCAGTTTCAGCAACAACGCGGGTATCACGACGACGGTCTTCACGGCCTTCAGCGGCTTTGATCGGAGAGATATCAGTAACAGCTTCTTCACGACGGATCACCATGTTACGCAGAATGGCATCGTTGTAACGGAAGTTGGTGGTCAGTTCGTCCAGAGCAGCCTGCGAACATTCTGCGTTCATCAGAATGTAGTGGGCTTTGTGTACATCGTTGATCGGGTAAGCCAGGTGACGGCGGCCCCAGTCTTCGAAACGGTGGATTTTACCGCCGTCGGCTTCGATAGCATTGGTGTAACGCTCAACCATTGCCGGTACTTGTTCGCTTTGATCTGGGTGAACCAGAAAAACGATTTCATAGTGACGCATTGTCAGCTCCTTGTGGGTTATCAGCCTTCCGGCCCATCCGGTAAGGCAAGGAGTCCGTTTTTCACTGGTTGCACAAGGCAACCAGCCAACCTACGGATAAAAGGACCGCGGATTCTAGCAGAACGGCAACACCGGCGCCAGACTCCTTCAGGCCTTATGTTTTATCGGTCCAACCAGCCAGTGTGCCAGCCGGTTACCCAGCAATAACGCCGCCACAAACTGCAGCACATCGCTGTTGAGGGTAAAAATATTCACCAGCGCCGGACCCGGGCATAAGCCCACCAGCCCCCAGCCCACGCCAAACAGTATGGCGCCACTGAGCAGGCGGGCATCAATGCGGGTGAGGGTCGGCTCGTGGAATACCGATGCACAAACCGGGGCGCTGCGCTTACGCCCCAGCCAGAACGCCAGCGCAAAGACCGTCACAGCTGAGCCCATTACGGCGATCAGGGCCGGTTCCCAGGCACCAAACACATCCAGAAACGCCCGCACCTTGGCCGGGTTATTCATGCCCGACACCAGCAATCCCAGTCCAAAAATCAGACCACTGGCCAATGCCACCAGCGGTGCTAAACGCTGCCGGTTCATACCTGCACCCCCAGCTGATTCATCATGGCCACCGTAACAACGCCAGCCACCATAAAGGTGACGGTGGCAACGGTTGAGCGCACCGACAACCGGCCCATGCCGCACACGCCGTGGCCACTGGTGCAGCCATTACCAATATAGGTACCAAAGCCCACCAGCAAACCCGCTGCCGCCAGCAGGCCTTTATGATCGGTGATCACCACCGGTGCTTCGCCACCCAGCAGCCGGAACAGTGGGTAAGCCAGCAGCAACCCGGCCAGAAACCACAGCGCCCAGCGCCGCTGCGGCTGCCAGCTCTGAAACACACTGGATAACACCCCGGTCATGCCGCTGATGCGGCCAATACCCAACCATAACAGAGCAGCGGCCAGGCCAATGAGCGTGCCGCCAGCTAGTTCGTACATCATAAGGATACCCATGCAAAACAGTCAGGCATTCTACCCTGCCGGACGGTAACCATGAAGGCAGATGTATTTTCCACAAGCCGGCCTGTATCCAGCCGCCAACGGAGGACTATACTTTGCCCTATTCACACAGCCCCGGAGTTCACATGTCTGTTTTAGCCGCCGGCCGGCAGGGCACCCCCCTGCTTATTCTTGAATCTGCTCTTTACAACGCCTGGCTGGAACAGCAGCCAGCCAGCACCCGCAACTGGCTGCAAGCCTGTGGCTTCAGCGGTAAGGGCCTGCAATTGCTGCCGGCGGCCGATGGTCAGCTGCAGCAGGGGCTGTTTGTTTGTGACTCCCTGGATGATGAGTTTGCCTGTGGCGACTTGCCGGCGGCGCTGCCGGCCGGTGATTACTGGCTGGAAAATATTGATGACCCGGCACAGATGAAACGCATCGCCTTTGCCTGGGGGGTTGGCTGTTATCGTTTTGACCGGTACCGCAGCAACGATAAGCCGTTACCCTGCCTGTATATCAGCGATGGGGATGCCCTGCGCGAAGCGCAGCATCTGGTGATTGCCACCCGCTGGGTACGCGACCTGGTGAATACCCCGGCCGCCGATATGATGCCCGAGCATCTGGCAGCCGCCGCAGAAACCATTGCCGCGGAATTTGGCGCACATTTGCGCCAGGTGATCGGTGACGATCTGCTGACTCACAACTTCCCAATGATTCATGCGGTTGGCCGGGCCAGCGCTTCAGCGCCCCGCCTGATTGATTTCAGCTGGGGCGATCCCAGCCTGCCGAAAATCACCCTGGTCGGCAAAGGCGTCTGTTTTGACAGCGGCGGTCTGGATATCAAACCCGCCGACGCCATGCGCACCATGAAAAAAGACATGGGCGGTGCCGCTCATGTGCTGGGCCTGGCCTATCTGATTATGGCGGAGCGTTTACCGGTGCGCTTACGGGTACTGATTCCAGCAGTGGAAAACGCCATCAGTGGCAACAGCTTCCGCCCTGGCGATGTACTGAAAACCCGCAAAGGTTCAACCGTGGAAATTGACAACACCGATGCCGAAGGCCGGCTGGTGCTGTGCGATGCCTTAACCGAAGCGGTGGGCGAACAACCGGAGCTGGTGATTGATTTTGCGACCTTAACCGGCGCCTGCCGCGTGGCCCTGGGCACTGAATTACCCGGTTTCTTTACCAACCAGTGGCAACTGGCGTCAGACCTGATGCAGACCGGCCAGAGTGTGTCAGACCCGGTCTGGCACCTGCCGCTGCACGAACCTTACCGTGACAGTCTGAAAAGCGACATTGCCGATCTGGTGAATTCGGTACCCGGCCCGTTTGGCGGTGCCATTACCGCCGCGCTGTATCTGGAGCACTTTGTCGACAACGTACCCTGGGTACATTTCGATGTAATGGCCTGGAACCGGCGCAAGTTACCTGGCCGGCCGTTAGGTGGGGAAGCCATGGGAATACGGGCGGTATTTGCGTATTTGCAGAACCGTTACCAGAACGTCTGAGGGAATCCGCGGCAGCCACCGGCTGCCGCTTCTGGCGGTTACAGCGCGGCAATAACGCTGGCGTAATGCTCAGAAAAATCGCTGAAGTGGTCATCATTATGGCCACAGCAACGGATGGTGCCGGACTTGATGTCATACACCCAGCCATGAATCTGCACTTTGTGTGTGGCCAGTTTGGCCGCTACCACCGGGTGCGTACGCAGATGCTGCACCTGCTGCAGTACGTTTTCTTCAATCGCTTCGTTCAGATGCTGATGCGGCAGGCACTGATCAAACGGAATGTTGTTACGCTCACGCACAATCTCCATGGCCGAACGGCAGTGACTGAGCCACTCGGTTACGTGCGGCAGGGCCTTCAGCTTGCTTAAGTCCAGCGCGCCTTTAATGGCACCACAATCGGTATGGCCACAGACGATAATGTGCTTCACCCCCAGCACGGCGACGGCGTATTCAATGGAGGCGGTCATACCGCCAGTTTCGTTACTGTGGGGGGGAATAATATTGCCGGCATTGCGGCAGATAAACAGATCACCGGGATTGGAACCGGTGAGCATATTCGGGTCAATGCGCGAATCGGAGCAGGTAATAAATAATACATCCGGGTTTTGTCCCTGATCCGCCAGACTGGCAAACAGATCTTTGCGCTCCGGATAAATATTGCGCTTAAAATTCAGCACACCACGAATAATCTGTTCCACGCCTCACCTCCAATCAACAAGGCTACAAGAATAAGGAGTTCTGCTGTGGAACAGAACCCGTTTTTTGCTTTCCTGCTGTGCCGGACGGGCAAGAATCCGCCCGCCACACGCAGCGGTTCACCATCAGACGATTTCGATCAGCACTTCTCCCGGTGTGACCCGGTCGCCTTTCGATACATGCACGGCTGTTACAGTGCCGGCAATATTGGCGTGCACTTCGGTTTCCATTTTCATGGCTTCGGCCACCAGCACCGCCTGCCCGGCATTAACGGTGTCACCCACCGCCACCAGCACCTCGACAATATTGCCCGGCATGGCAATGCTGACATGGCCGGGTTCACTGGCCTGCCGCCGCGCTTGTTTACCGGACGCCACATAATCGTTCAGCGGCTCAAAGGTAATTTCTTCCGGCACGCCATCCAGCGACAAGTAAAGTTTGCGTTTACCGGAGGCGGCATCACCAGCGCCGGTAATCGCCACTTCATAGGTTTCGCCATGCACATCAATACGGAATTCGGTGGCCACCCCGATGCGGTCTTTTTTCTGTTCCGGCGGCTCCAGCGATTCCGGCTGCAAGGTGCCGGCGGCCCGCTGCTGCAGGAAATCGCGGCCCAGATCGGGGAACATGGCGTAAGTGAGCACATCTTCTTCGCTCTGCGCCAGTGTGCCGATGTCGGCGCGCAATTTTTCCAGCTCCGGCGCCAGCAAATCGGCTGGCCGACCCTCAATCACGATTTCACTGCCAATGGCCTTTTTCTGCAACGACGCATTAACCGGCGCCGGTGCGGCACCATAGCCGCCCTGCAGATAGCGTTTTACTTCGTTGGTAATGGTTTTATAGCGTTCGCCGGCCAGTACGTTATACACCGCCTGAGTGCCGACAATCTGTGACGTGGGCGTTACCAGCGGAGGATACCCCAGGTCGGCACGCACCCGTGGAATTTCGGCAAATACCGCACGGATTTTATCCAGCGCGTTCTGTTCTTTCAGCTGATTGGCCAGGTTCGACATCATGCCGCCCGGTACCTGATTGATCTGCACCGACACATCTTCGCGGGTGAATTCACTTTCAAACTGGTGATATTTTTTCCGCACCTCGCGGAAGTAATCAGCAATTTCGCCCAGTAATTCCAGATCCAGTCCGGTATCAAATCCGGTACCTTTCAGCGCCGCTACCTGCGATTCCGTGGCCGGATGGCTGGTACCCGAAGCAAAGGCGGAAATGGCGGTATCAATACGATCGGCACCGGCTTCAATTGCCTTCAGCTGACACAGCGGCGCCAGGCCGGCGGTGGAGTGACTGTGCACCACCACCGGTACGTTTAATTCTGCCTTTAACGCCTTCACCAGATCGTAGGTGGCGTACGGGGTGAGCAGGCCCGCCATATCTTTAATAGCGATGGAGTCTGCGCCCATGTCTTTCATCACGTGCGCCTGTTTTACAAAGGCTTCCGGCGTATGCACCGGCGAGGTGGTGTAACAGATGGTGCCCTGTGCGTGTTTGCCGGCTTTTTTTACCGCTTTCATAGCGGTTTCCAGATTACGCACATCGTTCAATGCATCAAAAATACGGAATACATCAATGCCGTTATCGGCGGCTTTTTCCACAAAAGCTTCCACCACATCGTCGGCGTAATGACGATAGCCGAGCAGGTTCTGGCCCCGCAGCAACATCTGCAAACGGGTATTGGGCAGCGCTTGTTTCAGTTGGCGCAGACGCTGCCAGGGGTCTTCTTTCAGAAACCGCACACAGGCATCAAAGGTGGCGCCGCCCCAGACTTCCAGCGACCAATAGCCGACCTGATCCAGCTTACTGCAGATCGGCAACATATCTTCCGTACGCAGGCGGGTGGCAATCAGCGACTGGTGGGCATCACGCAGTACAACATCGGTAATTTCGATTTTTTTAGCCATGATTTTTCCTCTTACCAGCCGGCATGGGCAGCAATAGCAGCCGCCACGGCCAGGGCAATTTCACTGGGGTGCTTTTTATCGGAGTACTGCAATAATTCCGGATGCTCCGGCACAAAGCCGGTATGGAAATGACCGCGATTAAAATCCGGATGCTGCAGAATCTGCTGGTAATAACTGGCGGTGGTTTTAATGCCGTGCAGACGCATATCGGCCAGTGCCCGTTGCCCGCGGGCAATGACTTCGTCCCAGGTTAAGGCCCACACCACCAGTTTCAGACACATAGAGTCGTAATACGGCGGAATTTCATAGCCGGTATAAATGGCGGTATCGACGCGCACCCCGGGGCCACCGGGTGCGTAATAGTGAGTAATACGGCCAAAGCTGGGCAGAAAATCATTTTTCGGATCTTCGGCATTAATGCGGAATTGCAGCGCAAATCCCCGGTACTGAATATCTTCCTGGCGGTAACTGAGCGGTAAGCCGGCGGCGATGCGTAATTGTTCACGCACGATATCCACCCCGGTAATCTGTTCGGTAATGGTGTGTTCGACCTGCACGCGGGTATTCATTTCCATGAAATACACTTCATTGCCCGACAGCAGAAATTCCACCGTACCGGCATTTTCATAGCCGACGGCGGCCGCCGCCTTTACCGCTAAGCCGCCAATATAATTACGCTGTTCCGGCGTTAATTGCGGGCTGGGGGCAATTTCAATTAACTTCTGATTGCGCCGCTGAATGGAGCAATCGCGCTCGAATAAATGCACCACATGGCCGTGCGAGTCGGCCAGAATCTGCACTTCAATATGGCGCGGATTAACGATGCACTTTTCCAGAAACACATCGGCCGAGCCAAAGGCTTTGGTGGCTTCGGAAATCACCCGCGGGTACTGCATTTTCAGCTCATCCGCCGAATCACAGCGGCGAATACCGCGACCGCCGCCACCGGACGTGGCTTTCAGCATCACCGGATAACCAATACTGGCGGCCAGCTGCAGCGCTTCTTCCAGATCCGCCAGGTTACCCTCCGAGCCCGGAGTCACCGGCACGCCGGCGGCGCGCATGGCATCGCGGGCCTGGGTTTTATCGCCCATTTTATGAATTACATCAGAACGCGGCCCTACGAAGATAATCCCGTGTTCTTCACACAGGCGGGCAAATTGCGCATTTTCAGATAAAAAACCATAGCCGGGATGAATGGCATCACAGCCGGTTTCCAGCGCCAGATTCACCAGCCGCTGCGGGTCCAGATATCCGGCCAACGGATTCTCGCCCAGTGAGTACGCCTCATCGGCACGCTTAACGTGCAAGGCATAGCGGTCGGGCTCGGTATAAATCGCCACCGAGCGGATGCCCATTTCCGCACAGGCCCGCACGATGCGCACCGCAATTTCACCGCGGTTGGCGATGAGTAGTTTCTTCAGCATACAGACTCCTTGGCCAGTGACCGGGTTGTCTTCTGGTTGAAAATCAGACTACAGATAGGCATTGAAAACTAAAAATTGAAATTTTTTGCTTTCTGCATAAGGTATCACTTATAGATACCCACCCGGACTGCCCATGCCACTCAGCATCCAACGCCTCGCCACCCGCCTGACCTTCCGCCAACTGCAGGTATTTCTGGCGGTGTATGAACAACAGGGCTACAGCAAAGCCGGTGATTTGCTGGGCCTGACCCAGCCGGCGGTCAGCAGCCAGATGCGTCAGCTGGAGGACGCACTGGGGCAACCCTTATTTGAATACGTCGGCCGCAAGCTCTATTGCACCCCGGCCGGTGAAACACTGGCACTCAGCGTCAGCCGGATTTTTGATGAAATGCGCCGCCTGCAAACCGACCTCGCCGCGCTGGATGGCAAAGTGGCCGGTGAATTGCGGATTGTGGCGGTGAATACCGCCCAATATGTGGTGCCTTATTTATTGCGGGCGTTTCTGGATTTGCATCCCGATGTGCAGGTGACGGTACGGGTGGTGAATCGCGCCAACGCCATTCAGCGCCTGAACGATAACAGTGATGACCTGGTGATTATGGGCATGGTGCCGGTGGACAAACCGCTGGCCTCACTGCCGTTCCTGGATAATGAACTGGTGGCCGTGGTACCGGCCGGGCATCCTTTGCTGCAGCTTCAACAACCTGCCCTGCCGGATTTTCTGCAGGCCGGCTTACTAACACGGGAACCCGGTTCCGGCAGCCGCCTGGCCCTGGAACTGCATTGCCAGCAACAACGCCTGGACCTGAAAGCGATTATGCAGCTGGGCTCGAATGATGCGGTAAAACACGCGGTACTGGCCGGGCTGGGCGTGGCGGTATTACCGAAACTCAGCATTCTGCCGGAACTGCAGCTGGGCAGCTTACAGACGCTGGCTTTACCCGGCTTCCCGCTGCGCCGCAGCTGGTGCGTGGTGTACCCGCAAGGCAAACATCCCACACCCGCCATGCGCGCGTTTCTGGATTATGTGCAGCAGAACATCCGCCAGTTTGAGCAAATGTTCAGCCTCCCGCCGGTGACGGAATAAATACCTGGCCGGGATACCAGGAACGGGAAAAAGAAAGGCATCAGCACAGAAAAAAAATGAAAAAAGCCGGCCCGGGGACGTCATCACCACCGGGCCGGAAAGTTCCCAACTTATCGAGAGTCATCGAGGGTGCTGTTGGAAAGGGGATGATCCGCCTCAGCGGCGGATCAGGTAGTCGAAGGCACCGAGTGCAGCGGTAGCGCCCGAGCCCATGGAAATAATGATCTGCTTGTACGGTGTGTTGGTCACATCACCGGCGGCAAATACACCCGGCATGGACGTTGCGCCGTGCGCATCAATCACAATTTCACCACGGTCGGTTAATGCCAGCGTATCGCGCAGGAATTCGCTGTTCGGCACCAGACCGATCTGCACGAAAATACCGGCCAGTTCGATCACATGGGTTTCATCGGTGCGACGGTCTTTGTATTTAATGCCCACCACGCGCTCGCCATCGCCCAGTACTTCGGTGGTCATGGCCATTTTGATGATATTCACGTTCTGCAGCGATTCGGCTTTTTTCACCAGAACGACATCGGCGCGCAGCGTGTCGGAAAATTCCAGCACGGTGACATGCTCAACAATGCCCGCCAGGTCGATCGCGGCTTCGATACCGGAATTACCGCCACCGATTACCGCGACTTTTTTACCTTTAAACAGCGGACCATCGCAGTGCGGGCAGAAACATACGCCTTTGGCTTTGTATTCCTGCTCGCCCGGTACGTTCATTTCGCGCCAGCGCGCACCGGTTGCCAGAATCACAGATTTACTCGCCAATACCGCACCATTGGCCAATTCCACTTCGGTTAAACCGGCGTCGGTTTTGCGCAATGCCACGGCCTTCTGCGCTTTCATCACATCCACGTCGTATTCTTTAACGTGTTCTTCTAAATGTGCGACCAGCTTCGGGCCTTCGGTGTATTTCACCGAAATAAAGTTTTCAATGCCGACGGTATCGGACACCTGGCCACCGAAACGCTCGGCGACAATACCGGTGCGGATGCCTTTACGCGCTGCGTAAATCGCCGCTGACGCACCCGCCGGGCCACCGCCCACCACCAGCACATCAAACGGATCTTTACCGGCCAGCGCGGCGGCCGCTTTGGCATCGGCGTCGTCATCGACTTTATTAAGAATTTCCGCCAGCGTCATTTTGCCGTTGGCAAAGGGCTCGCCGTTCAGGAATACCGCGGGCACCGCCATAATGTTGCGGGCTTTCACTTCATCAGGGAAAACACCGCCATCAATCATGGTGGCTTTAATATTCGGATTCAGCGCCGCCATTAAATTCACAGCCTGGACGACATCCGGGCAGTTGTGGCACGACAGCGATACATAGACTTCAAAATTCAGCGCACGGGTCAGGGATTTCGCCTGCTCCTGCAGCGCTGCATCTTCTTTCGACGGATGACTACCCGCCTGCAACAGGGCCAATACCAGCGAGGTAAATTCGTGCCCCATCGGCACACCGGCGAAAGCGACACGGGCATCATTACCGGCTTTGGCAATGGTCATCACCGGACTACGACCATCAATCGCATCGCGGGTCGTAGTCAGAGAAATTTTGTCATTTAACTGGGCAATTTCCTGAGCCAGTTCTTCCAACTCTTTCGACTTGGGCGAATCGTTTACAGACACCTTCAGTTCAATCGGATTACGCAGATTGTTCAGGTAGGTGCCTAATTGTTGTTTCATATTTGCATCAAGCATGGGATTACCGTCCGATTGAATGATTTAAAACGCTGCCCCGCGGCCCGAAGCGGCCATGAGGCTGGCAGTGCAAGACGTTCTTTGGCAAAGCCTGCGGAATGGAGTGCGCGGCGCGGTTTAAGTGAGAGCCCAAGCCATACCACATGGTAGGCGCCGGGCCGAACGAAAACCGCAACAAAGCAATCCGTCCGCAGGGGCAGCCAAATCAGATTTTGCCGACCAGATCGAGAGAGGGGGCTAACGTCGCCTCACCTTCTTTCCACTTCGCCGGGCACACTTCACCCGGGTGAGAAGCCACATACTGAGCCGCTTTCACTTTGCGCATCAGGTCGTCGGCGTCGCGGCCAATACCTTCCGCGGTGATTTCCATAGCCTGAATCACACCCTGCGGGTCGATCAGGAAGGTCGCGCGGTCGGCCAGGCCCTGACCTTCACGCATCACACCAAAGTTGTTGGTGATGGTGCCGGTCTGGTCGCCCACCATGTAGTACTTAATCTTGCCGATGGTGTCAGAGCTGTCGTGCCAGGCTTTGTGGCAGAAGTGGGTGTCGGTCGACACAGAGAACACCTCTACGCCCAGTTTCTGCAGTTCTTCGTATTTGTCGGCCAGGTCACCCAGTTCGGTCGGGCACACGAAGGTGAAATCGGCCGGGTAGAAGAAGAATACGGACCACTTGCCCTTCACATCGGCTTCAGTGATGTCGACGAACTGGCCATCTTTGAATGCTGTGGCTTTGAACGGTTTGATTTCAGTGTTGATCATGGTCTCGCTCCATAGGTTTGTGTTGGGAACGAGAGTGATAATAGAGGATGGGGATTAATTAGTTAAATTGATCTTATTAAAGGGGAGTATAGGCGGAGGCTATTGAAAACCTGAATCGTTAAGGGTCAGGCGTTCAGGGTTCAGTGAGCACGGCTCTCTGATCAGCAGCACGCAGAACCCTCAACGCTTAACGCTCAACCGGCCCGTTGCCGTACCGCTTCAAACAAACAAATACCGGTGGCCACCGATACATTCACCGAGCTGACTTCGCCGGCCATAGGGATATTCACCAGGTAATCGCAGTGTTCGCGGGTTAAACGGCGCATACCGCTGCCTTCCGCGCCCATCACCAGCGCCATCGGGCCTTTCATATCCTGCTGATAAATGCTGTGTTCGGCTTCACCGGCGGTGCCGACAATCCAGATGCCGCGCTGCTGCAGGTCTTTCATGGTGCGGGCCAGGTTGGTTACCTGAATATAGGGCACGGCTTCGGCCGCACCACAGGCAACCTTGGCAGCGGTCGCATTCAGCGGCGCCGATTTGTCTTTCGGGGCAATCACCAGCTGCACGCCGGCGGCATCAGCGGTGCGCAGACAGGCACCCAGGTTATGCGGGTCGGTGACGCCGTCCAGAATCAGAATCAGCGGCGTACCGCTGATGGCATCGAGAATATCCGGCAGGTGTTTTTCGGTTTTGTGCTGCACCGGCTTGCGCCAGGCAATCACGCCCTGATGGTTACCTTCATCGGCTTTCTGGTTCATCAGGCCTTTGTCGGCCTCACGGACATCCAGCTGCTGCTCTTGCGCCAGTTCCAGCACCCGCTGCATACGGGCATCGTGGCGGCCCTGCATAATCCACAGTTCAATCACCTGTTCCGGGTTGCGCTGCAGTAAGGTGGTTACGGCGTGCAGGCCATAAACCGCTTCCAGTTTCATGTTGCTTAACCTTGTTACAGCCGCTTATTCAGCGGCATTTTTAGAGGATTTTTTGGCCGGCTTTTTGCCGGCTTTTTTCTTGGCCGGCTTTTTTACTTTGTCATCGGCTTTTTTCTTGGCATTCAGCTTCTGACGCTTGCTGGGCTTCGGCTTTTTCTTTTTCGGCTTGTCCGCTGTCTCTGCCGGGGCCGTTTCTGTCGCGGCAGGCTTGCGCCGGGACGGTGCCAGCACTTCTTCTTTAACAGCACCATCACCCTGCTTGGTACGACGACGAGGCAAACGCGCCGGAGTCGGTAAATCATCCGCACCGGCGCGGGTTTTGTTGGCCGGGGCCGCGGCCAGTTCAAAATCGACTTTGCGCTCGTCCAGATCGACATTCATTACCCGCACCCACAGCTTATCGCCAAGGCGGAAACTGCGGCGGGTACGCTCGCCCACTAAACGGTGCTTGGCCGCATCAAAGTGGTAATAGTCGTTGGCCAGGGTGCTGATGTGCACCAGGCCTTCCACGTACACGTCGCTCAGTTCCACGAATAAACCGAAGCCGGTCACGGCGCTGATAACACCCTCGAATTCTTCGCCAATACGGCTGCTGATGTATTCACACTTAAGGAAATCCACCACATCGCGGGTCGCGTCATCGGCACGGCGTTCGGTCATGGAGCAATGCTCGCCCAGATGCACCATGGCGGCGATATCGTATGGGTAAACCGCGTGCGCTTT
This sequence comes from Venatoribacter cucullus, assembly GCF_016132445.1. NCBI lineage: Bacteria > Pseudomonadati > Pseudomonadota > Gammaproteobacteria > Oceanospirillales > Oceanospirillaceae > Venatoribacter > Venatoribacter cucullus. Next base: position 2,486,942 of record NZ_CP046056.1, read on the forward strand.
CAGCGGCTTGGCACCTTCGGCCCGCTTAACGTGTTTGCACTCACGCTCGCTGCGGATAAGGCTGCGGATGCCGCGATGCACCAGTAAATCGGGGTAACGACGAATGGGCGAAGTAAAGTGCGTATACGCCTTATACGCCAGGCCAAAGTGGCCTTCGTTTTCCGGTTGATACACCGCCTGACTGAGCGAGCGCAGCAGCACGGTTTGGATTAAATGCGAGTCCGGACGACCGGCAATTTTTTCAATAAATTGCTGATAATCCTTCGGTGAGGGTTTATCACTGCCGTTGGCAATCGACAAACCCAGCTCCCCTAAAAAGGCGTGCAGGTTGGTCAGCTTTTCTTCACCCGGGCCGTTATGCACCCGGTACAGTGCCGGCACTTTATAGCGCTCGAAGAAATCCGCCGCGCAGACGTTGGCGGCCAGCATGCATTCTTCAATCAGCATGTGCGCTTCGTTACGGGTAACCGGCACAATCTGCTGAATTTTACGCTGCGAGTCGAACACAATGCGGGTTTCGACCGAGTCAAAATCCATGGCACCGCGCTCTTCGCGCTTGCTGCGCAGCAAGCGGAATAAGGCGTACAGATTTTCCAGGTGCGGCACCACCTCGCGGTAATGTTCACGCCAGGTATCCCGCTCTTCACCACCATCCGGGTTCAGCATGGTCCACACCTTGTTGTAGGTGAGACGCGCGTGGGAGTGAATAACCCCTTCCATAAACTGATAACCGGAAATATTCCCGGCTTTGGAAATGGTCATTTCACAGACCATCACCAGACGATCCACCTGCGGATTTAACGAGCACAAACCGTTGGATAATTTTTCCGGCAGCATGGGTACCACAAACTCGGGGAAATACACCGAGTTACCCCGGCTGTGGGCTTCCTTATCCAGTGCCGAACCGGCTTCGACATAGCTGGAGACGTCGGCAATGGCGACGTACAAGCGCCAGCCGCCGGAGGTTTTATTCCGCTCACAGTACACCGCATCATCAAAGTCTTTGGCGTCTTCGCCATCGATGGTAACGAATGGCAGATCGCGCAAATCAATGCGGTGTTTTTTATCCGCGGCTTTGACTTCGGCCGGTAAGTTTTTCGCTTCAGCCAGCGCCTCATCCGGCCAGTCATGCGGGATATTATGGCTGCGGATGGCCACGTCAATTTCCATACCCGGCGCCAGGTGGTCACCCAGCACTTCCACCACTTCGCCCACCGGCAAGCCTCCGGACTGGGGTTGCTGGGTAATCTTCACCACCACAAACTGGCCATGTTCCGCACCGTGACGACCCGCCGGCGGAATCAGAACTTCCTGGGTTACCCGCTTGTTATCGGGCTGCACCACACCCACGCCGGACTGGTCAAAATAACGGCCAACCGTGTGTTGGGTATTACGTTCCAGCACTTCAACAATTTTGCCTTCCGGGCGACCACGGCGGTCGAGCCCCATAATCTGTACCGCCACGCGGTCGCCATGAAAGACTTTACTCATCTGCCGGTTGGACAGGTAGACATCATCGGCGCCTTCACGCAGCACAAAGCCGAAACCATCACGGTGGCCCTGCACGATGCCGGTCACCAGGTCGACTTTTTTCAGCGGTGCAAACTGGCTGCGACGATTGCTGATTAACTGGCCGTCACGGCACATAGCAATCAGGCGGCGGCGGATGGCTTCCACCCGCTCCTCATCGGTTTCACCCAGCGCGTCACAGACGGCAGCATGGGTTAACGGGCGGCCGGATTGCTCCAGCAACATTAACAGGGCGTCGCGGCTGGCGACCGGGTTGTCGTACTTTTCGGCCTCAATGGCTGCATTCGGGTCGACAAACGGCTGGGGAGTTTTGCGGGAATCCGTCACTATGCGGCTCCTTTTATAAAGATATCGGGTGTGCAGCGGGGGTAATGAGCAGCCGCTTACAACGCTTTGAAACTGATCTGCGCCGACTCACGGCTCCTGCCGGCGGCCTGCAGACGCTCCAGATAGGTTTGCCACAGGGTATCACGGTTAACACAGAGGTGCCGCAGGTATTCCCAGTCGTACAGACCGGAATCGTGACCATCGTCAAACACCAATTTCAGCGCATAGTTGCCGGCCGGTTCAATACGCAGCAGTACCACATCTTTTTTACCAAATTGCAGCACATCATTGCCCACGCCATGGCCGCGCACCTCTGCTGAAGGAGAGTGAACCCGCAGAAATTCGTAAGGCAGCTCAAAGGTGCCGTCGCTGTAGGTCAGCTGCAGTGACTGGCTGATTTTCTTAACCTTTATGCTTTTTGGTATCAACTGGGAATAACTCTTATGACTAACGGATAGGGGGTAACGGCGGCAATAAAACCAATGCAGGCTAAACTCCGGACAATGTCAGCCGAAACATTGTCAGGGCTGATTTTACTTTGCAAGGGACAAACTGCCTATGAAATCTTTACGCCAAATGAGCATCCGCAACCGCCTGTGGCTGATGCTGGGGGCTGCTGTCGCGGCGCTGGTCATTGTGCAGGCACTGACCCTGCAGAAAATGTACAACAACATCAGCTCGGGCAAAGCCACCAGCGTACAACTGCAAACCGACACCGCGTTCAGTCTGGTGCAGCACTATTATCAGCTGTCACAGCAAGGCTTGCCGGAAAGCGAAGCCAAGGCTCAGGCGCTGCAGGCCCTGAAAAACCTGCGCTATGACAAACAGGAATACTTCTGGGTCAATGACTCCCGGCCAGTCATGATCATGCACCCCATCAATCCCAAACTGGACAACCAGCCCGTGGGCGATGTGAAAGACCCGAACGGCCTGCATCTGTTCCGGGAAATGGTAAAGACAGTGAAAGCCAACCCCGATGGCGGACTGGTTAATTATTACTGGCCCAAACCTGGTGCTGATGAACCGGTATCCAAAGTCAGTTTCGTAAAACACTTTGCACCCTGGGACTGGATTATCGGTACCGGAGTTTATACCGATGATGTGCAGGCCGATTTCCGCGCGGCGACAACCCCGGTGCTGATTACCTCAGCCGTACTGCTGATTGTGCTGCTGATTCTGGTGCTGACCATTTCCGCCAGCATCCGTATTCCGCTGCAATATTTCACCCATGCCATGCATAACATTGCCCGCGGCGAAGGGGATTTAACCCAGCGTCTGCCGGTCAGCGGCAAAGATGAACTGACCGATATCGCGCAGTCGTTCAATACTTTTGTCGGCCAGATTCATAAAGTGGTTACGGAAACACAAGGCACGGTTGAAGTGCTGGCCGAACTGAACCAGACCATTGCCGATATTTGCCGCAATACCTCGGCGTTATCGGATGACCAGCTGCAACAAACCGACCAGGCCGCCACCGGCTCCAATGAAATGAGCCAGACCATTCAGGAAGTAGCCGGCAACGCGGAACGGGCGGCCGAAGCAGCCCGCGCCGCGGATGAAAATGCCCGCCAGGGTATGCGCATTATGCAAAGCACGCAGGAACGCATTATGACGCTGGCGCAGGATATTCAGCAGTCATCGGCGGTTATTCAGAATCTGCGCAACGAAACCAATGCCATTGGTTCGGTGCTGGATGTGATCCGTGGTATTGCCGAACAAACTAACCTGCTGGCTCTGAACGCCGCTATTGAAGCGGCCCGCGCCGGTGAACAGGGACGCGGCTTTGCTGTGGTGGCCGATGAAGTACGGACACTGGCATCACGCACGCAGCAGTCTACCGAAGAAATTAATCAGATGATTTCCCGTCTGCAGGAACAGGCCGCCGGGGCGGTAAAATCCATGGAAACCAACGCCCACAATTCGGAAGAAACGGCCGGCTCCGCCGACCAGGCCCTGCACGCCATTTCCGGCATCAGTGATGCGGTCAGCACAATTACCGAAATGAACCTGAGCATCGCCAGCGCGGTGGAAGAACAAAGCGCCGCCGCCAACGAGATTACCGGCAACATTGTGCGCATTGCCGAATCGTCGGGGCAGATTGTCGGCAATATGCAAAGCACCGGTAACGCGGTACAGCAGCTGCAGGGCAGCACCCAGACGCTGGTTGGATTGGTGGAGCGGTTTAAGGTGTGAGCCTGAGGGTTGAGAGTTAGGGGTTGAGGGTTCGGCGTGCTCGGCAGCAAAACCCCAACGCCCAACACCAGACGCTGGAAGCAAACAAAAATGGCACTCTCGGGTGCCATTTTTGTTATGCGGGAAAAAATTGTTAAGAGGGCAAGACTGGGCGTTCAACGTCAGGCGTGTATTGGCTTCAACTCCGAGCACGCCGAACCCTCAACGCTGAACCCTCAACATCCCTATAAAATAAACTGGCTCAAATCCACATTACGGGCCAGCGAGCCCAGTTGTTTTTCTACATAAGCGGCGTCAATGACCACCGGTTCGGTAAGGTCGGTGGCATCAAAGGATACCTGCTCCAGCAAGCGCTCCAGAATGGTATGCAAGCGCCGGGCACCAATGTTTTCCGTGCTTTCGTTTACTTCAAAGGCAATTTCCGCCAGCCGCTTAACCGCATCAGCAGTGAACTCAACGTCCAGCCCTTCGGTTTTCAGCAAGGCCTTATATTGCACGGTCAGCGACGCACTGGGCTCGGTCAGAATGCGTTCAAAATCCTGCGGCGTAAGGGCTTCCAGCTCCACCCGGATGGGTAAACGCCCCTGCAGTTCCGGAATTAAATCGGACGGTTTGGCTAAATGGAAAGCACCCGAGGCAATAAACAGAATATGGTCGGTTTTAACCATGCCGTATTTGGTGCTGACGGTACTGCCTTCAATCAACGGCAGCAAGTCACGCTGCACCCCTTCACGGGAAACATCGCCGCCGGAACCGCTGTCATGGCGCTTGGCGACTTTGTCGATTTCGTCGATAAAGACAATGCCATTCTGTTCGGCCAGTTCCACCGCGCGCACTTTCAGCTCTTCCATGTTCAGCATTTTAGCGGCTTCTTCGTCACGCAATTGCTTCATGGCATCGCGGATTTTTAATTTGCGCTTGTTTTTCTTTTCACCGCCGAGGCTGGAAAACATGCTTTGCAGCTGGCTGGTCATTTCTTCCATGCCCGGTGGCGCCATAATTTCCACGCCCACATTCAGCTGGGCCAGATCGATTTCAATCTCTTTATCGTCCAGCTCACCCTGGCGCAGTTTCTTACGGAACACCTGGCGAGTCGAAGAATCTTCTTTTTTCGGTTCTTCGGTGGTATCCCAGCTGCTGCTGACCGGGCGCGCCGGCGGCAACAATACGTCCAGAATACGTTCTTCAGCCGCGACTTCGGCGCGTGACTGCACGCGCTCCATTTCCTGTTCGCGCAGCAGTTTCACGCTGGTTTCAATCAGATCGCGGATAATGGATTCCACGTCCTTACCGACATAACCCACTTCGGTAAATTTGGTGGCTTCCACTTTAATAAAAGGCGCATTGGCTAATTTTGCCAGCCGTCGGGCAATTTCGGTTTTACCCACCCCGGTCGGGCCAATCATCAGAATGTTTTTCGGCGTTACTTCGTCACGCAGCTCGGGTTCCAGCTGCATCCGGCGCCAGCGGTTACGCAGGGCAATGGCCACCGCCCGCTTGGCGTTATGCTGGCCGATAATATGGCGGTCGAGTTCGTGAACAATTTCGCGCGGGGTCATCTGGCTCATGAACTGGCTCCGTCTTCAAGACTTTCAATGGTGAAATTACTGTTGGTAAAGACGCAGATATCAGCGGCAATCTGCAGACTTTTTTCGACAATATCGGCGGCGTTTAATTCGGTATTTTCCAGCAGAGCACGGGCTGCGGCGAGGGCGTAATTACCACCGGACCCCACACCAATAAGATCATCTTCCGGCTGCAGCACATCGCCGTTGCCGGTAATAATCAGTGACGCCGTATGGTCAGCCACCGCCAGAATGGCTTCCAGTTTGCGCAGCGCGCGGTCAGAGCGCCATTCTTTGGCCAGCTCAACGGCTGCACGGGTCAGCTGGCCATGGTGTTTCTGCAGCTGCGCTTCAAATTTTTCAAACAGGGTAAAGGCATCAGCGGTACCGCCGGCAAATCCGGCCAGCACTTTACCATCGTATAAACGCCGTACTTTGCGGGCATTGCCTTTCATGACGGTATTGCCCAGCGACACCTGGCCGTCGCCACCGATAACAACCTGATTACCGCGGCGGACAGAAACGATTGTGGTCATGTACGTTGTATCCTTTGTTGACTCTGCAGGCATTTATGGGGATGCCGCCGGGCAAATCAAGTGGGTACAATAGCGCCCCTCAAATACCCCGGCCTTGCGGAGAGCCTGAATGAACATCAGCAAAGATAGCGTGGTGCAGCTGCACTACAGCCTGTTTGACGAACAGGACAACCTTATTGAAAGCACCAGCGGCGGCAATGCGCTGGCCTATCTGCATGGCCACGACAATATGATTCCGGGGTTTGAAAAAGCCCTGGAAGGCAAAGCTGCCGGCGAGCACGTCAGCATAACCCTGACCCCGGAGCAAGCCTACGGTGCCCGTCGCGCTGACGCCATTCAGCGCGTACCGGTGAAGCACCTGAGCGGTGCCAAAGTGTGGAAGAAAGGCATGACCGCTGTGGTGCATACCGAGCAGGGCCCACGCCAGGTAACCGTCGAAAAAGTCGGTCGTTTTATGGCGGATGTCGATACCAACCACCCGCTGGCGGGTAAAACCATCCGCTTTGAAGTGGATATTCAGGATATCCGTGCGGCGACAGCAGAAGAACTGGCGCATGGCCACGCTCATGGCGTGGGTGGCCACCAGCACTGATCAGCCCATGCAGCCGTCCGGAACGCTGTGTTCTGGACGGCTCCCCCTCAGCGCGCGGCCTCCATCCACACATAAAATTCATCCCGCTGCGCGTCGTACCAGGTATCAATAACCCGCGCCTTCACTTCCTTGCCATTCACCTGTTCCAGAATTTCTTTATTAAAGCGGACATTACTGGCGTCGTTGCGTACCGATTCGGATAAATGCGACACGCTGCTGATCTTTACGCCCTGCTCTGCCGCCAGGCGTTCCCGCGCCCGCATTAAGGCGCACTGCTCTTGCGCATAACGGCCTTTTATATTGAAACCACAGGAAGCAACCACCCCTTTACCCGGGTTCATAATCCAGCCCGGTGCCTGACCAGCCGGCGGGTTAACGGCACAGCCGGCCAGCCCCGTCTGCAACAATAAAGCCAACCCGGCAACGGCCAGCGACCGCATACGAAACACCATGAAAAGGATCCTTTTTGTTGATTTGATACGGTGGCATTCTGGCATTCCATCCGCTATTCTCAAACCCACATTTTTAAGCGGCCGCTGCCGTTTTGTTTTCAAGGAGAAGACCATGAAACATACCCTGACCATCGCTCTGGCGACTGCCTCTTTAATGCTGGCCGGTTGTGCCAGCGGCCCGAAAGAACCGCAACAGCCGGTTGCCAGCTGTGTATTTGCCGATGGTTCCAATCAGCCAGCTCCGGAGTGGGTATGTGGCGCCCCGGTTGAAGGTATTGATCTGTCAGCTGTGGGTTATGCCGATAAATCAGCTGCCGGACCGAACTTCATGAAACAAATGGCCGCCACCGCAGCCCGTGTTGAGCTGGCGCAGACCATGCAGGTCGAAGTTCAGAATATGATCAAACAATACGCCGAAACCACTGGCGTAGGTGATTCTGAAACCGTTGATATGGTGAACACTTCGGTGACCAAACAGATCACCAAAGAAACTCTGATTGGTTCGAAAATTTTCCGCCAGATGCCGACACCAACCGGCGGCATGGTTGTTCTGGTTGGCCTGGATGCCGACACCGTGAACAAGCTGGCCGAGCAGGCACTGAAAACCTCTATGAACAACGAACGCGCCCTGTGGCAGAAATTCCAGGCTGAGAAATCTTTTGACGAACTGGCCGAAGAAATCTCCAATATGGAAGGCTCTAACTGAGCCGGCATAATGCGTGTTAAGTAACGGAAAGCCGGCACCCCGCCGGCTTTTTTATTCAGGGAGCCGGGTAATGAAAATCCGTACATTGATGCTTATTCCTGCCCTGCTGTTAAGCAGCGGCCTGCAGGCAGAATCTGAATACGAACAATGGCGCCGGCAGAAACTGACCGATTTTCAGGCCTATCTGGATGAAAATGACAAAGCCTTTATTCAGTTTCTGCAGCAAAAATGGCAGCCCGTCGATGTGGCGCCGGCACGCCAGCGTGACCCGCAGCCCAAACCGGTGGAATTACCCAAAGCGCCCAAACCGGCTCCCGTACAACCCACTCCGGTGGATGTCAGCCCCATCGTTAAAGTGCCGGAACCCGCACCAGCTGTGCAGCAACGTCCGCAGCCGGTGGTGGTGATCAGTCCGCCCGCCAGCCATCTGCCGCAGGTCAGTTTTGATTTTTACGGCCACAGCATCCGCATTCCTTACGCCAAAGAATTACGCAAATCGTTCAGCGGTGCCTTAAACAGCAAAAGCATTGCGGCTTACTGGCAACAACTGGCTGGCAGTCCGCATAAAGACACCGTCAGCGCTCTGCAGGCGCAGGCCAAAGCGCTGCAACTGAATGACTGGGGCACGGCCAAATTATTTGATCAGTTTGCCCGCCAGCTGCACCGTGACAACAACAGCCGCCAGCTGACCAGCTGGTTTTTACTGGTAAAAGCCGGCTATGACGCCCGTGTCGCTTACAACCAGCGTATTCATCTGTTGCTGACGTCTGAGCAGGAAATGTTCGGGGTTACTTTTTTCACCCTCAGCAACAAACGCTATTACGCGGTTAACCTGAATGAGCAACCCTTAAAACCAGGCAAAGTGTTTACCTACGAAGGCCAGCATGAAGAAGGCCGCCGGGCGCTGGATTTCAGCAACCCTACCCGCTTTACCGCCAGCGGCAATACCTCCGAACGGCAGCTGAAATTCCAGCTGGACGGCAAAGACTACCGCATTAATGTGCAGTACCCGGAACGCTACATCAGCTATTTCAGCAGCTTCCCGCAATTAAGCCTGCCCAATTATTTCCGGGCCGGCTTACCCGCCGTAACGGCCGACAGTTTATTGCAGCAATTACGCCCGGTGGTGGAAGGCCAGAGCGAACTGGATGCCGCCAACCGGTTATTGCGCTTTGTGCAAACGGCTTTTGCCTACAAAACCGATGATGATCAGTTCGGTCAGGAAAATTACCTGTTTCCGCTGGAAACCCTGCATTACCCCTATTCCGACTGCGAAGACCGCGCCGCGCTGTTTGCCTGGCTGGTTGAAAGCCTGCTGGGGCTGGATGCGGTGATTCTGGATTACCCCGGCCACGTCGCCACCGCCATTGCTTTCCATGGCAATGTCAAAGGCGATGCGGTAATGCACCAGGGCGCGCGCTTTGTGGTGGCCGACCCCACCTTTGTCAACGCCAGTGCCGGTATGACCATGCCGCAGTTTGCTGCCAGCCAACCTAAAGTGATTCCGTTTTAATGAGAGATGTTATGAGCTTATCGGTCGCCATTATTCCTGTAACCGCCTTTGCCCAGAACTGCTCCATTCTGATGTGCAATAAAAGCAAAAAGGCCGCCGTGGTTGATCCCGGCGGCGACCTGGAACGCATTGTGGCGCAGCTGCAGCGCATGGGTGCCACGGCCGAGAAAATTCTGCTGACCCACGCCCACATTGACCATGCCGGCGGCACCGCTGCGCTGGCACGGCAACTGAATATTCCCATTGAAGGGCCGCAGGAAGGGGATCTGTTCTGGATTCAGGGCTTGCCAAACCAGTCGGCCATGTTTGGCTTTCCACCGGCTGAAGTGTTTACCCCGGACCGCTGGCTGCAGGATAACGATACCGTGACCGTGGGAGAGGTAACCCTGCAGGTGATTCATACGCCCGGCCACACACCCGGCCATGTGGTGTTTTACAGCGCCAACGATAAGCTGGCGATTGTCGGGGATGTGTTATTTCAGGGATCAATTGGCCGCACGGATTTTCCGCAGGGTAATCATGAGCAGCTGGTGCATTCAATCCGCGCCAAACTGTTTCCGCTGGGGGATGACATTACCTTTATTCCCGGGCACGGGCCGGAATCAACCTTCGGGCAGGAACGCCGCACCAACCCCTTTGTCGCCGATCACAGGGGCTGAAAACAGCCCCCGGGTTTTCTCCGCCCGGCTCAGTTAATCACCTGAGCCGGTGCAGCACGTTCCGGCAACTGCAGCGCTTCAATCTGTGGCAGTTCACTGGTTTGCAGTCGCGACAATTGCGTCATGCGCGCCTTGCTCTGCTCAATCGCGGTATTCATCTGCTCTTCATACTCTTCCAGCCAGGTGCGCGAACCCGGCACCATACGGGCCAGATCACGCATGCCTTCTTTCAGTGCATTCAGGTGCAGCTGATAGCTCTGTTCCTGTTCCAGCATCATGGCTTTGAAGGCGGTGGCATGGCTGCTGTCCAGAATCACTTTCATATCGGCTGCTTTTTGCTCCCAGGCAATAGCGGCTTCTTTCAGCACCGTAACCTCTTGCTCCACCCGGGCGAAGGTACGGGTATCCACATAGGTGACATCCGGCGCAAGCAAACGCACCACCGCCATGGTGACCGTTACCGACACCACAATCAGCGCCATCACCAGCACAGCTATCAGCAGGCGGCGGTTGGTGGTAACGGTTTCTTCCAGAATACTCAGGCGCTGGGATTCACTGAGTTCGTTTTCATCTTCATCGCGGCGGGACACGGCACTTTCCTGTTATACAAATGACAGGTCGAGTTTAGTAATAAACCCGGCCAATGCCAATGACAGCCTGCCACTGCCAACCAACAGGCATAAAAAAACCCGCCGCAGCGGGTTTTTTGTACGTTCGGGCAAATTACTTCTTGAAGCTGCCGAAACGCTTGTTGAAACGATCGATACGACCGCCGGTATCAACAACTTTCTGCTTGCCGGTGTAGAACGGGTGGCAAGCTGAGCACACGTCCAGGTACATGGTGCCTGGCTTGGTGGAACGGGTTTTGATTACGTTGCCACAGGAGCAGGTAGCTTCCAGTGCAGCGTATTCAGGATGAATACCTTTTTGCATGAGACACCTCACAGAGCTTCACGCCGCCACTTACCGGACTCTGCCCGCAAGCACCGCGCTACTGGATTTAAAAAACTGCCCTTGCATGGGCAATAAGGACGCGCATAATACCAGAGCCAACTTCATCAGCAAGCCCTTTCATGTCCTTTTTTGTTGTCGACATTGCTTTGCCCGTCCCCCTGCGCCGCACCTTTGATTACCTGCCGCTTGCCGGAGAAGACGCCAGTTTCTATAAGCCCGGCCAACGGGTGCGGGTGGAGTTTGCCCGTCAGCTGCTGTGCGGTGTGGTGCTGGGTACCCGCACCACCACGGAGGTGCCAGCCAATAAGCTGAAGCCACTGCTGGCGCGACTGGACGATACCCCGCTGCTGCAGGAAAGTGACCTGGCCCTGTGCCGCTGGCTGGCTGACTACTACCACCACAGCCCCGGCGAAGTGCTGGAACATCTGCTGCCCACCATGTTGCGGCGCGGTTGCGGGTTAAGCGAAGCCGATGAGCGCGGCTGGGAAAGTACCGGCCAGGAACCCGCTAAACCCCTGCGCGGCAGCAAACAACAAGCCTTGTGGGCCTTGTTTCAGCAGCAACCACAACAGTTGCACGCCGACTTAACCGCTCAGGGCTTCACGCTGGCACAACTGCGCAGCCTGAGTGACGCCGGTGTGATCCGCGCAACCCAGCGCTTACCAATACCGCCTGTGCTGCAGGACCGTCAGCAATTTCACAGCCTGAACGCGCAGCAGCAACAGGCGCTGAAAGCCATCAGCACCGAACTCGGACATTTCCGCGCCTGTTTACTGGAAGGCGTGACCGGCTCCGGCAAAACCGAGGTGTATCTGCGCCTGATCGAACAGGTGCTGGCACAAGGCAAGCAGGCACTGGTGCTGGTGCCGGAAATCGGTTTAACCCCGCAAACGGTGCGTCGTTTTCAGGCGCGCTTTAATGTGCCGGTAGCACTGCTGCACTCCGGCCTGAATGACCGCGAACGCCTGCAGGGCTGGCGGCAAACACGCGAAGGTGTGGCGCGTATTTTAATTGGCACCCGCTCGGCGGTATTTACCCCGATGCCCGAATTAGGGCTGATTATTATCGACGAAGAGCACGACGGCTCGTTCAAACAGCAGGACGGCCTGCGTTATTCGGCGCGGGATTTTGCCCTGGTGCGCGCGCACAAAGCCGGTGTTCCGGTGGTGTTGGGGTCTGCCACGCCGTCGCTGGAAACCCTGCATAACGCCCTCAGTGGTAAATACCTGCACGTTAAATTAACCCTGCGTGCCGGTAACGCCAAAGCACCACGCATGAAACTGCACAGCATTCTGCACCAGCCGTTAGTTGCCGGCTTTGCCGAGCCGGTGCTGAGTGCCATGCACCAGCATCTGCAGAATAATAAGCAGGTACTGGTATTTATTAACCGGCGCGGTTTCGCCCCGCTGGTTGCCTGCCGTGATTGCGGCTGGATGGCCGAATGCCGCCGCTGTGATGCGCGCCTGACCCTGCACCAGTTGCCGCCGCACCTGCATTGCCACCACTGCGATTATCAGCAAGGCGTTCCCGCGGCCTGCCCGCAATGCGGCAGCCACCAGATTGACGGCCTTGGTCAGGGCACCGAGAAAATTCAGGAGCAACTCACGCAGATATTTCCGCAGGTGCCGGTGCGCCGGGTTGACCGCGACACCGTGCGTACCAAACAGGCCTTCGACGATTTATACGACGACATTCATGATGGCGGCTCCTGCATTCTGGTGGGCACGCAAATGCTGGCCAAAGGGCATCATTTTCCCGACGTGACGTTGGTGGTGATTCTGGATGCCGATGCCGGCTTATTCAGCAGCGATTTCCGCGGCATGGAACACAGCGCGCAATTAATCTGCCAGGTGGCTGGGCGTGCCGGGCGCGAAGAAGCGCCGGGCGAAGTGTGGATACAAACCCTCTACGCCGACCACCCGCTGCTGAACCTGTTGCTCGACAGCGGCTACCACGCCCTGGCACTGTCGTTATTACAGGAACGCCAGCACCAGCAGCTACCGCCCTACAGCCACATGGCTTTGCTGCGCAGCGAAAGTGAAGACCGCCACCAGGCCCAGCAATTACTGCACGACGCCCGCGCCTTTATGCAGCACTGGTTGCAACAACAGCATCCGCACTTACGCCAGTCACCGGTGAATTTACTCGGCCCCTTCCCGGCCATTATGGAACGCCGCGCCGGGCGCTTCCGGTTTCAGCTGCAGTTATTCGCCGACGAACGCCCGGCGCTGCATCGGCTGGCGGCGGTGCTGGTGCAATACCTCGACGACCAGAAGCAGTACCGCAAAGTGCGGTGGCATCTGGATATTGATCCGTTGGATACGATTTAAGGCTGGCGCTGGTTAGTGGCTGACACTGCTGGACAGCCTATGCCAGCCCTGCCGGGCTGGTTTAGCTGCCACTTCGTGGCAGCTGATGCGGGGCTCTGCCCCCGCGCCCCGAATGTAAGGAGAAGTGTCTCCTTACAATCCTCTCTGGCCCGCGTTCCAGCGGTTCCCTCGTTTACCAAAGCCAATTGAGCATACGCGGCTAAGGGGCATCCATGCCCCTACCCGCTCGTTTGGAATCATCCAAACGATGCTATTGGCTTTGCCAAACTTCGGGCTGGAACGAATGGGCCGGGAAAAAACGCAGCAACCTTGATGAAATTTTGCGGCCTTCGGCCGGTAGGATTTTCTTTTTCTTTTTCTTTTTTGATTTTGGTTTTGTGTGCATAGCGCGCCCAATAAAGTCATGCCGGCATCGCCGCTGCGGTTGTTATCCGCGCCTATAGCACGCCGAAATGAAGCGTCATTGACAGGCCCGCCCGGATGGACCGGGCGAGGATCGTGGCGCACGACGCGCCTTACGATCCGTGGCCGCAGGCAATGACGGTGAATGAGGAAATACGTGCTATACAGCGCAAAAGCAGGGGCGTGGGGATAAGATCCCCACATCCGGGGCGCAGGGGCGGAGCCCCGCATCAGCTGCCACGCAGTGGCAGCCAACCAGCCCGGCAGGGCTGGCACACAATATGTCTCGCGACAAAAATGTCGCTCCCACCTAAAAACCATTACCATAGCCGCACGCTGCAAATGGTATTCATCATGTCCAACATCACCCCTCCAAATATGAAAAACCCCATTCACCTGCTGGCTTTCGGGCTGGGGTCGGGCCTGGCCCGTAAAGCCCCCGGCACCTTCGGTACGCTGGCGGCGCTGCCGTTCTGGTGGTTCCTGCTGCAGGGTGTGCCCACGCTGCCCTATATCGGCGTGCTGGTGGCCGGTTTTGCGCTGGGCGTAGTGCTCTGTGAGATCACCTCACGGGATATGGGCGTGCACGACCACGGCGGTATCGTGTGGGATGAGTGGATCGGGATGTGGATCACGCTGCTGTGGTTGCCGCTGGGTGGCGGGCTGTGGGCCGACATCGCCTGGGTTGCCTATGCCTTTGTGGCCTTCCGCTTTTTCGACATTCTGAAACCCTGGCCGATTAAATGGCTGGACGCCAAAGTGCATGGCGGTTTCGGCATTATGATTGACGATGTTCTGGCAGGTATTTTTGCATTAGCGGTGGTACAGGCAACGGCTGCGGTTATTTAAACCGCTTAAACCGCCAGGCCGATGCCACGCAGAATCATACCCACCAGAAAGTCTTCGGTGTGGCGGATATCATCGGCGTCAAATTCGCGCTTATTGGTCACTTCCAGAATCTGGGTTTCAAAATCGGCGTAATGCTGGGTGGTGGCCCAGATCATAAAAATCAGTTGCACCGGGTCAGTGGCCGGCATTTTTCCGGCGGCCATCCAGCCATTTAAAATCGCTGTTTTTTCTTTTACCCAGTTGCGCAGATAACCGCTTAGATAATCTTTTAAAAACGGCGCCCCCTGAATAATTTCCATAGCAAAAATACGCGATGCGGTCGGGTGGCTGTACGACATCCGCACTTTGGTACGGATAAAGTGCTCCAGCACTTCGCGCGGATCGCTGTCAGCGTTCATATCATCAATAATGCCCAGCCAGACGTTCACAATGCTTTCCAGCAGCTTGCGGTATAACGTGGCTTTATTGCCAAAATAATAATGGATATTGGCTTTGGGCACCCCGGCACGATCAGCAATGGCCTGCATGCTGGTGCCTTTAAAGCCGTGCAGAACAAACTCTTGTTCGGCTGCGGCCAGAATCAGCTGGTAATTACGTTCACGGATACTGCCGGGTTTGGGTTTCTTCGGGGTCATGATGCTGCCAACCTGAAATAAAGCCCGCGCATCATAACACAGGCGCAGCATGCCACCGTAAATCACAATAAAAAGGGGAGCCCTGCTCCCCTTTTATATCACCAACCCGTTTAGGTTAACGAATTACAGATGCCATTTGAGCAGCAGGCTGGCGTTGTGCTGGTCATCATTGTCTTCCGGAGTAGCAAACTTGTTACGCCAGTAGCTGTATTCAATACCAACTTTGACTTTGTTTTTCAGCCCCAGCATTGGACCGATGTTGTAAGTCAGCTGCGGGGCAATGCTCAACTCAGTTTTACGGCCATTACGACCCGGGGTGTAATCCAGATAACCATCCAGAGTCACATTACCCAGCGACCAGCCGTATACCAGGGTTAACTGGTTGTCATAAAAGGAATCAAAACTGGTGTTGTTTTTAGAACGGTAAACCGTAGCGCTGAAGTAATCAGCCCCCGGAATGGCCAGATCCACGCCCACACCGGCCAGATAGTTGTCCTGACTGAATGTATTGTATGGATAAGATGCAGTGCTGGTCGTGCTGCTGCTGAACTCGTAAGTAAACGCCGCATTAATGCCTTTTACGAAGCCATCAAACTTAGCCAGGCTGATGCTCGGCGACAGTTCACCGTAGGTCTCATCGTAAGCACCTTCGCCGGAGTTTACGCGGTCAATAAAAAAGAACATACCGCCCCAGCTGTGGCCGGATACATGCTCTAAGGTCATTACGGTTGCCCGGGTATTTTCACCCGCCGGTACCATTTTGTAGTTATCACCATAGAGCAGGGAAAAGCTGTTATCAGCCCAGAATTGCTCAGCCTGAGCAGACAGCGACAGTACCGATACACCGGCAGCCAGCAGCAGATTTTTTTTCATGACGTTCTCTCAAATAACAGGAAGGCAATGGCCGCCACGGACGATGCAGATCGTCTCTTGTAAAAAGCTGACCAGTTGGCCACGTATGGTAAACAATTCGATCGCGCGATGAAATAAGGGAACGAGCGGACGCTGAGGGCAGAGTTGTCTATCTGGTCAAAGACGCTGATGTAAAGATAAGAATGATGGATGCGAAAGAGATAACAGCAGCCAGACCAGAGGCCCGGCTGCTGCGATGGGCCCAGGGAGCCTCTGAATAACTCTGCACAGCTCTGCGCGAGTTCTTTCCGGGCTTGCAGGGCAAGGCGGCGAACGCAGAGAATGGCGAGCCCTTTTCAAGTTCGCCAACGCCGCTATACGGCCCGGAAAGCCGCGCCCTACGGGGATGCAGGAAAGCCCTGACTCGGTGTCGCCAGGTTTTGACAGAACCCGCTATGCCTGCAACCCGGCTTCGTGATTCAGAACTTCCCTGCAATCCAGAGCGGGCACCGGGTTATTCAGCGGCTCCCTAGCGGTGATACGCCGGGCTTAATTCCACCACCGCCTCCACAAAGGCTTTGGCGTGTTCCGGGTCGACAAACTGGTGAATGCCGTGGCCCAGGTTAAATACATGGCCAGAACCCTGGCCGTAGCTGTCCAGAATACGTTTCACTTCAGCGCGAATGGTCGCCGGTGAGGCGTACAGCACGGATGGGTCCATATTGCCCTGCAGCGCTACTTTGTTGCCAACACGGGCACGGGCGTTGCCGATGTCGGTAGTCCAGTCGAGGCCCAGTGCATCGGCACCGGTCGCGGCCATATCTTCCAGCCACTGACCACCGCCTTTGGTGAACAGAATCACCGGAATTTTGTGGCCTTCGTGTTCACGGATTAACCCGCTCACAATCTGCTGCATATATTTCAGCGAGAATTCTTTATAGGCCACATCACTGAGGCTGCCGCCCCAGGTATCAAAAATCTGTACGGCCTGCGCGCCGGCTTTAATCTGTGCGTTCAGGTAATCGATCACCGATTTGGCCAGCACATCCAGCAGCTGATGCATCACTTCCGGCGTGTCGTACATCATCGCCTTCACATGGCGGAAATCTTTGGAGGAACCGCCTTCGACCATGTAGGTGGCCAACGTCCACGGGCTGCCAGAGAAACCGATCAGCGGCACACGGCCATTCAGTTCGCGGCGGATGGTGGAAACGGCTTTCAGCACATAGTCCAGATCGGCGGCGGTGTTCACTACCTGCAGGCTTTGCACATCGGCTTCGGTACGGATGATTTTATTGAAGCGCGGGCCTTCGCCATTTTCAAAATACAGACCCAGGCCCATGGCATCGGGAATGGTGAGAATATCGGAGAACAGAATGGCAGCGTCGAGCGGAAAACGATCCAGCGGCTGAATGGTCACTTCACAGGCCAGTTCCGGATTTTTGCACAACGACATGAAATCACCGGCCTGTGCGCGGGTGGCGCGGTATTCCGGCAGATAACGGCCCGCCTGACGCATCATCCAGATGGGCGTGCGGTCTACCGGCTGACGTAACAAGGCTTTCAGAAAACGGTCATTTTTCAGTTCAGACATGGGAATTCCGGGTACAGATAAAAAGTTGCGCCGATCATAACAAAAAACCCGGCCAATGGCCGGGTTCAGATCAGGACAACTTCAGATTCAGTTCTCGATGGTCAAACTTGCGATGGTTGTACCTGACGACAAGGTTGTATTTGTGAGTTGTACAATTTGCCCCACATCCGCTGCGCTGATGGTAATGGATCCATCGGTTGCGGCTGTACGTGGGTTTCCACCCACCGTCCAGCTGTAATCGGCAGCACCATATGAGGTGACGGTATAGCGGGTTGCCGGGTACAGACGGGGGGCATCAGCAATACGTACACGCCCACCGGCGAGGAAATCGTTATTGGCGGTCGTAATTTCTACGCGGGCTGGAACCTGATCCGGAATCGGAAATAGAACTGGATCAGTATCATTGGCTTCCACATACGCTGAAACATCCAGCTCCGTCGTTAAGCCAAAGTTATATCCAGCAGCCCGGCTGGAAAACAGCAGATTATGCTTACCATCCCGTTCACGCACAGCAAAACGAACCAGATGCTGATTATTATTACGGGAGCGGACACTAATGCTGTTTTGCTGCGCCGCAATCAGCGCTGCGGCAAAGTTATAACCGGAACCATCAATGGTGACTGACGCCAGATCAGTTACCGTTTTTTCGGCACTGTTCCCACCCACATGGACAAAGAACAACGGTTTACCCAGATAGGTTACAGGTGAATCGGCAATGGGACTGGCATCTTCCTCAGCAGGATCATCGCCACCATCACTTTCTGTGTCGGCATCTGTGTCATACACAATCAGTGACTGCCAGTTTAATGCGGCAGTAACCGACTCGGCATTGAACACATTATTGGACGGCATGCCACCGGCACCAATCAATACAACGTTACTGAGGCTGAGCTTACTCATTGCATGATTGCTGGGGTTGAAATCATAACCGTCAAGCAGGTCACCAATCACATCGTTGACCATGTCATATTCTTCGAAAGAATCGGTAGGACTGGTACCGAAATAGCTACCAACCGCGTTCACAATCGCTTCATAAGTGGCAGAACCGCCACCTAACTGATCCCAGCGAGTATTAATGGCTGACGCAGCAGCCGTTTTAGCAGCCGCTGCATCAGAAAAGGTCGCTAAAGGCGTTTCGATCTCATCACCGTAAATCCATACGGTAAATTGCTGAGTGCGGATAACAGAATCGGTACTGCTGATCACGGCATCAAAATACGCATTGACCGCACTGATCAGAGAAGCTTTATTCACCTGCGAGCGTGCCGTGCCACTGGCATCAATGATAACCGCCGTATTCAACTCAACGGGCAAGCCGACAATTTTCTGCAACATGGCGTATTGCTCAAAGCGGTTGATTGCCTGCCCATTCACACTGATATTGAAGTCGTTAATGGAAGCCGTTACCGGCTCTAATGTGCGCGCGCCGACCGGAGCAATCACATAGGCTTTTACCAACGGATCAAACATCAGCCCGGCAAACACTTCTCCATCCACATATCCTTCACCTTGCAGGAAAAAGTTCATGGGGAAATAGGTCACAGAACTCAGATTAACAGGCGTGTCACCGCCACCACCTCCAGTGCCATCATCATTTCCTCCTGTTTCCGGGATAACGGAATCACTGCTGCCACCACAGGCGGCCAATAGAACAGAAAACAGTATGGCGAGGGGAAATTTAAGCCTGAACATGCGCTTGCGCTCCATTTTTGGTATTTCAACCGTATCCGAGTTGCGGGCTAGCATAGCACCGGCCCCGCTACTCAGGCCATAAACAAAAACGCGGCATTCCTGCCGGAATACCGCGTTTTATGCCGTCCGTCACATTCCGGCCCGGTATGCAGGCAGGGCTGTTTATACGTCCAGATAATCCAGAATGCCTTCGGCGGCGTTGCGGCCTTCCCAGATGGCGGTTACCACCAGGTCGGAGCCACGCACCATATCGCCACCGGCAAACACTTTCGGGTTACTGGTCTGGAATTTGAACTCCTGCTCTTCCGGTGCCACCACGCCATCCCAGCTGTTCAGTTCAATACCGAAGTCTTTGAACCAGGGCGCTGGGCTGGGGCGGAAGCCGAAGGCCACCAGCACAGCGTCGGCCGGCAGGATTTCTTCGGAACCCGGAATCACTTCCGGGCGGCGGCGGCCGTTTTCGTCCGGCTCACCCATCTGAGTGGTCACCACTTTCACGCCTTCGACTTTGCCGTTGCCGACAATTTCGACCGGCTGACGGTTAAACAGGAACTCCACACCTTCCTGACGGGCATTCACCACTTCGCGCTTGGAACCCGGCATGTTGGCTTCGTCGCGGCGGTACGCACAGGTCACACTGTCGGCACCCTGACGGATGGAGGTACGGTTACAGTCCATGGCGGTATCACCACCACCCAGCACCACCACTTTTTTACCCGCCATGCTGATAAAGTCCGCCGGGTCTTTTTCAAAACCCAGGTTGTGGTTGACGTTGGCAATCAGAAAATCCAGCGCATCCACCACACCCGACAGGTCTTCACCGGGGAAGCCGCCTTTCATGTAGGTGTAGGTGCCCATGCCCAGGAATACGGCGTCGAATTCTTCGATCAGACTGTGGAAATCGACGTCTTTGCCCACTTCGGTATTCAGGCGGAACTCAATGCCCATGCCTTCAAAGATTTTGCGGCGGTTGGCCATCACACTCTTTTCCAGCTTGAACTCGGGGATACCGAAGGTGAGCAGGCCACCGATTTCCGGGTATTTGTCGAACACCACCGGGGTGACGCCATTGCGCACCAGTACGTCGGCACAGCCCAGACCCGCCGGGCCGGCACCGATGATGGCAACACGTTTACCGGTCGGTACCACTTTCGACATATCCGGCTTCCAGCCCATGGCGAAAGCGGTGTCGGTAATGTACTTCTCAACGTTACCAATGGTGACCGCACCGAAGCCGTCGTTGAGGGTACAGGAACCCTCGCACAGACGATCCTGCGGGCACACCCGACCGCACACTTCCGGCAGGGTGTTGGTTTGGTGGCTCAGTTCCACCGCTTCCAGAATGTTGCCTTCGCTGGCCAGTTTCAGCCAGTTCGGAATAAAGTTGTGAACCGGGCATTTCCATTCGCAGTAAGGGTTACCACAGCCCAGGCAACGGTGTGCCTGCTGGTTCACTTCTTCCTGATTGAACGGCTTATAAATTTCCACAAACTGGCTTTTACGCAGCTTGAGGGGTTTTTTGGCCGGATCTTTCCGGCCCACATCCAGAAACTGGAAGTGATTGTTCAGACGTTGTGCCATCTCGAACCTCTCTCTCTCATCCCGACCGGTTACTCGGGACGAGCACGGGTGTTATTCAGCAATTGTTGTAAATCGGCCGCTTTCGGCTTCACCAGCCAGAACTTGCCAACGTAGCCATCGAAGTCATCCAGTACGGTATGGCCCCAGGCACTGCCAGTGGCGGCGGCAAATTCGTGCAGCATGCCGCGCAGGTGGCTGCGGTAGGCTTCGCTGGTTTCGTTGGAAATGCGGTGAATGGCCACCAGCTCGCTGTTGTATTTGTCGACGAAGCTGTTATCCAGATCCAGCACATAGGCGAAGCCACCGGTCATACCGGCACCGAAGTTGTAGCCGGTTTCACCCAGTACCACGACCACGCCGCCGGTCATGTATTCGCAGCAGTGGTCGCCCGCGCCTTCCACAATGGCGATGGCGCCAGAGTTACGCACGGCAAAACGCTCACCGGCACGGCCCGCCGCCAGCAGTTTGCCGCCGGTGGCGCCGTACAGACAGGTGTTGCCGACAATGGCGGTGTCGTTGGTTTTGAACACCGAACCTTTGGGCGGGTAAATCACCAACTTGCCGCCGGTCATGCCTTTACCCACGTAATCGTTGGCGTCACCTTCCAGCACCATTTCCAGACCACCGGCGTTCCAGACACCGAATGACTGGCCAGCCACTCCGGTCAGTTTCAGGCGTACCGGCTTGGACGACATGCCCTGGTTGCCGTAACGACGGGCGATTTCACCCGACAGACGCGCGCCAATAGAGCGGTCGCAGTTGGTGATGCGGTAGCTGAATTCGCCACCGGCTTTTTGTTCAATGGCCGGCAGAATATCGCGCACCATGGTTTCCGCCAGTGCACCCGCGTCGTAGGGATGGTTGCGCTCAACCTGTACGGTGTGCGGTTTATCCGCCGGAATGTGGTCGTTGGCCAGCAGCGGCATCAGATCGAGGTGCCGCTGCTTATCGGTCAGGCCATCGATCATTTCCAGCAGGTCGGTACGGCCCACCAGCTCTTCCAGCGAGCGCACGCCCAGCTTCGCCATCCACTGCCGGGTTTCTTCGGCAATGAAATGGAACATGTTTTTCACCATGTCGGCGGTGCCGATGTAGTGTTCCTTGCGCAGGTCATCACGCTGAGTGGCCACGCCGGTGGCGCAGTTATTCAGGTGGCAGATACGCAAGTACTTACAACCCACGGCCACCATCGGCAGGGTACCGAAACCGAAGGATTCCGCACCCAGAATGGCGGCTTTCACCACGTCCAGACCGGTTTTCAGACCACCGTCGGTCTGCACCCGCACTTTGCCGCGCAGATCATTGGCGCGCAGCGCCTGATGCGCTTCCGACAGGCCCAGCTCCCACGGCGAGCCCGCATACTTGATGGACGTGATCGGCGACGCCGCGGTACCACCGTCGTAACCGGAAATGGTGATCAGATCGGCGTAGGCCTTCGCCACACCAGCGGCGATGGTGCCCACACCCGGTTCAGAAACCAGTTTCACCGATACCAGCGCCTGCGGGTTTACCTGCTTCAGGTCGAAAATCAGCTGCGCCAGATCTTCGATGGAGTAGATATCGTGGTGCGGCGGCGGTGAAATAAGTGTGACCCCGGGTACTGAATAGCGCAGGGTAGCGATGAGATCGTTTACCTTGCCACCTGGCAGCTGACCACCTTCGCCCGGCTTGGCGCCCTGGGCCACTTTGATCTGCAGCACTTCGGCGCTGGCCAGATAAGCGGGGGTAACGCCGAAGCGACCGGAAGCGATCTGTTTGATTTTGGAGTTACGGTTGGTGCCGTAACGGGCCGGGTCTTCACCCCCCTCACCCGAGTTAGAGCGACCGCCCAGGTCGTTCATGGCCAGCGCCAGCGCTTCGTGCGCTTCCGGCGACAGGGCGCCCAGTGACATGGCCGCGGTGTCGAAACGCGGGAAGAGCTTCTCCACCGGTTCCACGTCGCTGATATCAATCGGCTGAATGTCACTGCGCAGCGCCAGCAAGTCGCGCAGGGTTGCCACCGGACGCTTGTTGACCAGATCAGCGTAGCGGTTGTACGCCTGCTGATCATTGAACTGCACCGCTTCCTGAATGTTTTTGATCACATCCGGGTTGTAGGCGTGGTATTCACCGCCATGGACGTACTTGATCAGACCGCCCTGGTCGAGTTTTTTACGGTTCTTCCAGGCGTTTTTGCGCACCAGTTCCAGGTCGGCCTGGAAGTCGGCAAAGGTCGCCCCGCCAATACGGCTGGGCACGCCTTTAAAGCACAGCTCGACCACTTCTTTGCTCAGACCCACGGCTTCAAACAGCTGCGAACCCCGGTACGAAGCAACGGTGGAAATACCCATTTTCGACATCACTTTCAGCAAGCCTTTGGTGATGGCTTTACGGAAATTATGCTGGGATTTCAGCGGGTCACCCAGCAGTTCACCGCTGCGGTGCAGGTCAGTCAGCACGTCAAACGCCAGCCACGGAAACACCGCAGTGGCACCAAAACCGATTAATACGGCGAACTGATGCGCGTCGCGGGCGGCGCCGGTTTCGACCAGAATGTTGCCGTTGGTGCGCAGGCCGGTTTGCACCAGACGCTGATGCACCGCACCGGTGGCCATTGCAGCCGGAATCAGCAGCTGGTCTTCAGTGACCTCGCGGTCGGACAGAATCACCATCACCACACCATCACGCATCGCCTGTTCGGCGGCATCACAGAGGTTGATGATGGCCTGCTGCAAACCAACAGCCGGAGCAAAGGCCATGGAGAAGGTCTGATGGCGGTAGTCGTCACGGCCAGTGGTTTTCAGGCCGTGGAACTTCAGCGGTGACAGCACCGGTGAGGTCAGAATGATGCGGTTGGCATGATCGGCAGCGGTTTCAAAAACGTTCTTCTCGGCGCCGATGCAGGTTTCCAGCGACATCACAATGGCTTCACGCAGCGGGTCGATCGGCGGGTTAGTCACCTGCGCGAACTGCTGACGGAAGTAATCGGCCATGTGGCGCACACGCAGCGACAGCACCGCCATGGGCGTATCGTCACCCATGGAGCCGGTGGCTTCCTGGCCTTCTTCACCCATCGGCCGCAGCACCTGATCCCGTTCTTCGTTGGTAATCAGTTGCAGCTTCTGGTGCGTATTGAGCAAATCGCCGCTCAGCGGTACGGCATCTTTCACGGTTTCCAGCAACAACTGGCTTTCCATCCGGGTGGCGTGTTCTTTCAGCCACTGACGGTACGGATATTCGGCCTTCAGCGCGTTGTCGATGTCATCGGTATTCAGCAGCTTGCCTTCCTGAGTATCGATGGCCAGCATCTGGCCCGGGCCTACACGACCTTTGGCCACCACGTTTTCCGGCGCGTAGTTGTAGGTACCGATTTCAGAGGCCACGGTAATGAAGTTGTCGTTGGTAATTACCCAACGGGACGGGCGCAGACCGTTACGGTCCAGACCACAGACGGCATAGCGGCCATCGGTAATCACCAGGCCGGCCGGGCCGTCCCAGGCTTCCATGTGCATGGAGTTGTATTCGTAGAAGGCGCGCAGATCCGCGTCCATGGTTTCCACGTTCTGCCAGGCCGGCGGCACCATCATGCGGATGGCGCGGAACAGGTTCATACCGCCCAGGGTCAGCAGCTCGAGCATGTTATCCATGGAGGAGGAGTCAGAGCCGGTGGTGTTCACAATCGGCGCCAGCTCGCTCAGCCCCGGCAGCAGCGGGCTGTTGTATTTCGGGGTGCGGGCATTGGCCCAGCTGCGGTTGCCCTGAATGGTGTTGATTTCACCATTGTGCGCCAGCATGCGGAACGGCTGCGCCAGCGGCCAGCGCGGCATGGTGTTGGTGGAGAAGCGCTGATGGAATACGCAAATAGCGGTTTCCATGCGTTCATCGCCCAGGTCCGGGTAGAAGTTCGGCAGGTCGACCGGCATCATCAGGCCTTTGTACGACACCACCCGCTCAGCCAGACTGGCCACATAAAAACTGGCCTGGCCATCGAGCGCTTTTTCAGCCAGACGGCGGGCGTAGAACAGCTTAACGGCGAACTGAGTTTCGTCCATGTCCGCCGCCGGCGCGACAAACACCTGCTCAAAACGCGGCAGGCTGGACAACGCAATGGGACCCAGGCAGTCATTATTGGTAGGCACTGTGCGCCAGCCGATAACCGGCAAACCCTGAGCGGCAAAGGCCTGCTCAACGGCGTCTTGCTGTTGTTTGAAAACTGTTTCGTTCAGGTCCATGAACAGCATACCCACGGCATAGCGGGCCGGCAGGGTCATGCCTGCTTCGGCCGTGACGGCACGCAGGAAAGAGTCAGGCTTCTGCAGTAACAGACCACAACCGTCACCGGTTTTGCCGTCGGCCGCAATACCGCCGCGGTGGGTCATGCAGGTTAAGGATTCAATAGCCGTTTTCAGCAGTCGGTGACTCGGTTGACCTTGCAGATGGGCCAACAGGCCAAAGCCACAGTTGTCCTTAAACTCGCCGGGAGTGTACAGACCGGTTCTCATAGAACAGTCCTCATGTAAAACGATTGAAATCAAAGACTTAAATAAGCCCACTGCTCAAACTGCTGGCAAATCCAGGGCGCAGAAAGGCTATCCTGCGCCCACCTTCAGTCCGGCTGCAAGCTGCAGCCTGGTAAGAACGTGGTCAGGATAGCGACTAAGACAGAATTAGCGTAATGCCTGCTTTACGGCTGAAATGTCGCGGATCCAGGGTGACTGGTCGCGCAGAGGGCGTGGTAAAGCATTCACAGCGGCTGTAGCTTCGGCCCGGCTGCCATAAACACCGGCCACGACAACGAACCAGGGTTTGTTGTTGTGCCGGGTTTCGTAAAGGTACAGGCTGCCGGTGATTTCGTCTCGCCATTGACGACGAAATTTGTCCGCATTGGCAGCTTCGTAACTGCCAAACAGCTGCACCACAAAGCCGGACGGAATGTCCAGCAGGCGTGAACGGTCATAAACCGGCGCTTTAGCGACGGGGGCGGGAGCAGCAACCGGCGCCGGCTTAACGGCGGCCGTTGCCGCAGCTGGCGCAGCTTCCGGCACATCAGCAGGCGCTACTGCCGGCGGCACCGGAGCTACCGGAGCTACCGGAGCTACCGGAGCGGGGGCCTGCACTGAGGCAGGAAAGTTGTAATCCGGCTGGCTATCGCCGGCAGTCGTGGCCACTTTGTCAGCCACTTCCGCAGCCGGTGCTGCTGGCGGATTATCCAGCGTTAAGACATCCGGCGGTGTCACCTCAGCATCCGGGGCACTATCGGCAGAAAGGGTTTCACCCGGCAACGGCCCGCGCAGGAAATCCACCGGCTCAGACGGCTCAGTAATAATGTCGTCAGCGGGTTCCTGTTGCCGGTACAACAGTGAAACACCTAACGCCGCCAGCAACGCGGCAATGGCAACGATATGCAGCAACGGGAAACGCCCGCCTGCTTTAGGTTCTGCCCGGGCCTGACGCGGGGCGTCGGCCGCTTCTGCGGCAATAAAGTAGTCCCCGGCCTGCATCAGCAGCGCACCGGGCCACCCCTGTGATTGCTGCAGGATAAAGGCGAATTCTTTTTCACTGAGTGGCAACGCCTGCCCGGGGCTGTAAACCCGTTGCAGCAGCTGCTGAGCAGCGGCAGCATTCAATGGCGCCAGAGACTGCACCTGCACCTGAGCCTGTGCAGGCCCGCCACGCAAGGCCTGTTCAAAACCCGGCTGACCAAACAGCACAATACTGATAGCCGGTGGCGCCAGCAGAGCAAAATGCGCAATATCGTTCAGGGTTTCGGTATCCAGCTGCTCAGCCTGATCAATTATCAGCAGCAGGTGGCCGCCCTGTTCAGAGCGCTGCAGCGCTTCACGACTGATCAGCTCACGGGCGGCCGGCAGCTCCTGCGGCAACTGAATTTGCCAGTGGGCAGCTATCTGCTGCAGCAAGGCCGGCATCCCCAGCATGTTATTGGCGGTCAGCAATAAAGCATCATCAGCAGCATGACGGCGCTCGGCCAGCGTTTCCGCCAGCAGGGTTTTACCGCTGCCATCCGGCCCGCTGACCACCACCAGCATATCGCTGTATGCAGCCAGGTGAGCCACCAACTCCAGAGTTTCTTCCTGTACCGGCAACAGCGCTGGCAATTCACGGCCCTGCGGATAACCCTGCGGACCCAAACCGGGTTCAGTGCTGAAATCTGTCATAACGCTTTCTCCTGAGCCTGATGTGTTTCAGGGACAACCGAGCCTGTTACCTGCCTGCAGTGTCTGCAGCAACAGCTCGCGCGGAACCTCTGAGGTAATGCAGGCTTCACCAATGCGCTGCAGCAAAACCAGCCGGATGCGTCCATCCAGCACTTTTTTATCGACCACCATGCGGCTTAAATAATCATCCACCGTCATATCCGCCGGGCCGGTTACCGGCAGGCCGGCCTGTTGCAGCAACGCCCGCAACGCCTCCAGTTCCGGCGCACTGATATTGCCCATGCGCCAGCTCAGATCAGCCGCCTGCAGCATCCCCGCGCCCACGGCCTCACCGTGCAGCCACTGGCCATAGCCCTGGTGGGATTCAATCGCATGACCAAAGGTGTGGCCCAGATTAAGGGTGGCGCGGATGCCGGATTCGGTTTCGTCCTGCGCCACCACTTCGGCTTTATTCTGACAGGAGCGTTCAATGGCATAGGCCAGTGCCCGCGGGTCGCGTGCCATCAACGCCGCCATATTGTCCTGCAGCCAGCGGTAAAAGGGTTCATCGCAGATCAGGCCATATTTGATCACTTCGGCGATACCGGCCGACAGTTCACGCTCCGGCAAGGTATTCAGGGTTTCGGTGTCCGCCAGTACGCACTGCGGCTGATGAAAGGCACCGATCATGTTTTTACCGAGGCGGTGATTGACCCCGGTTTTACCGCCCACAGAGGAATCCACCTGCGATAACAGGGTGGTCGGCACCTGAATAAAGTTCACGCCGCGCTGATAAGACGCCGCCGCGTAGCCGCACATATCACCAATAACACCGCCACCCAGCGCCAGCAGCGTGGTGGTGCGGTTATGGCGCTTTTCCAGCAGGGCATCGTAAATAAGATTCAGGGTATCGAGGTTTTTGAAGGCTTCGCCATCGGGCAGGATCACTTCGTCGACCTGCAGCCCCGAGGTTTGTTGCAGGGCCGTTTTTACCCGCTGCAAATATAAAGGGGCAACGGTTTCGTTGGTGACAATCAGGACCTGACGGCCCTTGATGTGCGGGGTATAAAGCTCGGCACGATCCAGCAGGCCGGTACCGATATAAATCGGATAGCTGCGATCGCCCAGATCAACCGTAAGGGTATGCATGGATATCAGCCTTTAATAAGCCGTTTTAATTCGTGGACCACCCAACGCGGATTGCGCTGGTCGGTTTCAATAATAATGTCTGCCACTTCCCGGTACAGCGGGTCGCGCTTGCTGAACAGCTCGCGCAGCACCGCTTCCGGGTTGGCGGTTTGCAGTAACGGACGGTTTTTATCTTTGGCCGTACGGGCCAGCTGTTGTTCTACCGAGGTACACAGGTAGACCACGGTACCGCGGGCACTGAGATGACGACGATTGGCTTCGCGCATGATTACGCCGCCACCGGTGGCCAGCACAATACCGCCCATGCCGGTCAGCTCATCAATCACCTGCTCTTCACGCTCGCGAAAGCCAGCCTCCCCTTCCATATCAAAAATCCAGGGAATATTGGCGCCACAGCGCTCTTCGATCACCTTATCGGAATCGTAGAAGTCGAGTTTCAGTTCGGCAGAAAGCAGGCGGCCAATGGTGCTTTTACCAGCGCCCATTGGCCCAACCAGAAAGACAGAAGGTGCTCGCATCATAAATCAGCGGTTCGTGAGCGAGTCCTTCACCAGTCGTGGAGTGATAAACACCAGCAGTTCGCTCTTGTCATCAGCACGGTTGGTGTAACGGAACAATGCACCGATCAGTGGCAGATCACCGAAGAACGGCGTCTTGCTGATGGAAACAATTTCTTCCGAACGGAAAATACCACCCAGCACCACGGTTTCGCCATTATCGACCAGTACCTGCGTCTGTACCGAGTTGGTATTGATGCTGGGGCCGGCAGCGGTCAGCTCACCGACGGAATCCTGGTTGATGACCAGATCCATGATGATGCGGTCATCCGGGGTGATTTGCGGGGTTACTTCCAGCTTCAGCACGGCCGATTTGAACGACACGCTGGTGGCACCGCTGGAACTGGCTTCCTGATACGGAATTTCCGTACCCGATTCAATGGAAGCGGTCTGGCCATCGGCGGTAATCACCCGCGGCTGCGACACAATTTCAGCACGGCCGTCGGTTTCAATGGCGGCTAATTCCAGATCCAGCAGGTAATCAGCGGTCTGATAACCAATGGCGAAAGTCGACGCAGAGGCATTGGTTACGCCGAAATCAACCATATTGGCCGCACCAATATCAATGGCGGAAGAACCAGCAGCACTTCCTGATGCACGATCGAACAGAATCTGATTGCCTTCGGTCAGCGTCTGCTGGCTGCCGCCGATAGTGGTCCAGTTGCTGCCGTTGTTTTTATAACCAGCACCGCCCCATTTAACGCCCATCTCTTCACCCACACTGGTGCTGGCGACCACGATACGGGCTTCGATCAGTACCTGGCGCACCGGTACGTCCAGCATCATCAGTGCTTCGCGGACTTTCTCCAGGTTTTTGGCGGTGTCTTTCATCAGCAGCGTGTTGGTACGCTCATCAACGACCGCGGAGCCGCGCTCAGACAACAGGCCTTTTTCTGAGGTCAGCAGGTTCACCAGCACACTGGCTTTGGCGTATTTCAACTGCATGTATTCAGTGACCAGCGGAGCCAGTTCGTCGACCTGACGCACAGCTTCCAGCTCGATTTTTTCCCGCGCGGCAATTTCTTCCGCCGGTGCAATCAGCAGAACCGAGCCCATCTGGCGCTTGCCCAGACCTTTGGTTTTCAGCACCAGATCCAGCGCCTGATCCCAGGGTACATTCTGCAGACGCAGGGTAATGCTGCCCTGCACGGTATCGGACGCCACCAGGTTCATGCCGGTGAAATCAGCAATCAGCTGCAGTACGGCGCGCACTTCGATGTTCTGGAAGTTCAGCGACAGCTTTTCGCCGGTGAACGGGAACATCTGCTTTTTGCGGTCTTCTTTTTGTTCCGGCGGCAACACAGAGACGTTGATCGACAGCAGACGATCGGTCTGGTAGGCCAGATATTCAAATTCATCACCATTCGGCTCAATCACAATGCGGGTACCACGACCTTCAGCGCGGGCATCGACAAAGCGGACCGGGGTGGAAAAATCGGTGACATCCAGACGACGGCTGAGGTTATCCGGCAGGCGGACGTTATCCAGCTCGGCAATAATCTTGGTGCCTTCACGACGGATATTGGCAGCGGCACGATCATCGCTGAGCATAA
This sequence comes from Venatoribacter cucullus, assembly GCF_016132445.1. Lineage (NCBI taxonomy): Bacteria > Pseudomonadati > Pseudomonadota > Gammaproteobacteria > Oceanospirillales > Oceanospirillaceae > Venatoribacter > Venatoribacter cucullus. The sequence continues at coordinate 2,517,297 of NZ_CP046056.1, forward strand.
TCTGCACCTGGCCTTCACCTTGCTGACCACGGCGGAAATCGACATTCACGACACGCATATCACGGGCTGAAGATGCGGCAGCAACCGGGGTCTGAGCGCTGCCGGCCGGGGCAGCAGGTTGGGCGGCAAACACTTTATCGCTTTCGGTCTGGCCAATACGCAGCAGCACAGCATTACCTTCAACGCGGGTGGTGTAACCCACCGCCCGGGTCAGATTAAACACAATGCGGGAACGATCTTTGGTTGCCACCACCACCGCGCTGCGGGCATTGCCGGAGCCGATTTCATGGCGACGGGTTTTCAGACCATTGTCAGTAGCAGGTAAGTCGATAGCGATCCGGGCCGGCTGTTCAATGGTGTAGCCACTGATGGCGGGCGGTGTGCCGTCAAAATCGAGTCGCACCTCCGTGACATCACCGGGCAACGCCGAGAAGGTCATATCCGTCAGGGTCAGAGCCGAGGCATTAGCCGCCAGCATCGTCAGCAGCAGGACCGGCACTGACTTAATTGCCACACGTACGCGCTTAACCATGTTCATATAATTATTCTCCACCCAGTCCATCCAGAGCCAGTGTACGCGGGCGCTCAATCCAGCCCCCCAGTCCGTTCGGCACAATTTCGATTAAATTAATTCTTTGCTCGTTAACCGCCACGATCCGGCCATGGTTCTGGCCCATGTAGTACCCTTCCCGTACGCGTACCACACTGCCGTTGCCATCTTTGATCAATACCCACAGCACACCATCGACACCTTTCAGGGTGCCCACCATGCTGAGTGAACCAAACGGGAACTGTTCAAGGTGTTCGCGCGGACGGTCTGTATCCGGACTGACATTATCCGTTGTGGATACCACCATTTCCGCATCGTCCAGCACCGGTAATTCAAAGGGTGAACGCATGCCGGCGGCACTATAACTGAAAAATTCGTAGGGCTTAAAGACCGGTATCGGCTCAATACGGCCACGGGGACGATTCTGGGTATCTTCCATAAACTTGCGCAGGTCAGCCGTGTCGGAGTTTCCGCCACAACCCACTAAAGCGAGTGCCAAAACAGGCAACAGCAGCAGTCGGATCATTTCTTCTTACCTCCGCGGGCTGGTGCCGGTTCATCACCACTGTACTGGTAAGTTTTGGCAAGAATCTTCATTTTCAGACCACCTTCTTTACCCACACCGTCGATGGCGAAATCATGCAGGGTAACGATACGTGGCAATGAGGCCACTGAAGAGACGAACGCGCCCATTTCGTGATAGCCGCCCACCACTTCGATATTAATCGGCAGCTCCATATAGAACTCGGTACGGGTCATTTTTTGCGGGTCAATGGTATTCAGCTGCAACCCAGCGCTGAGAGCAGCGGCGCTGATGTCATCAATCAGACCCGGTACTTCGGTATCGCGCGGCAACTGCTTCAGCAGCGAACCAAAGCCTTCTTCCATTTCCGCCAGCTGGGCTTTGTAAGCATCCAGATTCGCGACCCGGAAGGCCTTATTTTCATAATCTTTTTTCAGCGTTATTTCGCGCTGCTCAGCACTGGTCAGGGTGCTCATCTGATCAGCAATTAACGCAAAATAACCACCAGCTAATACCGCGACAAAAATCAGTACGCAAAAAATAATTTTGCCTGGCAAGGGCCATGAGCCCATATTTTCCCAGTCAATATTATTCAGGTCATCCAGCTGAAGCTCATTCAGCCTGGCCATCATGGCCTTCACATCGGGCTTATTCTGTTCGGCCATTTCTTATTCCTCTGCCGCCTTTGGCTGAACGCGTTTCATGGTAATTTCAAACTCGTTCACAGCTTCGCCTTTCGCCTGTACGCGGATCAGTGACGGCTCTGCAAACCAGTCCGACTGATCAAAATTACGCATCAGCGCCGCGACCCGGTTGTTGGACTTAGACACACCCTTGATATTGACATCAGTGCCCTTGACGGTAACGGCACTGAAATACAGATCTTCCGGCACGGCCCGTACCATTTCATCAAACACGCGCACAATAATGGGGCGGTTGCCCTGCAGCGCCTGAATCAGCTCCATACGCTCAATCAACTGCTGACGGGTTTCCCGCAGCGCACTGATTTCGGCAATTTTGGCATCCAGCACTTTGGTTTCGGTGGTAATAAAATTATTGCGGCGGTTCTGGTTATCAATGGCATCGCTGTAATAGCCGTTCACTGAGAACACAATAAAACCAGCCGCCAGCACGACCAGGCCAATAACACCATAAAATTCCTGCTGGCGTTTCTGGCGGCGCTCGGCGCGCCACGGCAGAAGGTTAATATTTGCCATTATCAAAACTCCTCATAGCCAGACCACAGGCAATCATCAGTGATGGTGCGTCACTGTTGAGCAGATTCGGGTTTACCTTCTGCGATAACGTCATATTGACGAAAGGATTGGCCACAATGGTAGCAATACCCATGGCATCCTGAACCTGATCGGCCAGATGGGGAATGGAAGCGGTACCGCCCGCCAGAATGATGTAATCCACATCATTGAACTGACTGGAGGAATAAAAGAACTGCAGCGAGCGACTGACCTGCTGCACCACCGCACGACGGAAAGGCTCCAGCACTTCCGTTTCATAATCGTCCGGCAAGCCCCCTTCGAGCTTGGCGCGGCTGGCCTCCTCTTCGCTGAGACCATAGCGGCGCATAATATCTTCGGTCAGCTGACGACCGCCGAATAACTGCTCGCGGGTATAAATAGATTTGCCTTCATGCAGAATGCTGAGAGTGGTCATGGTCGCGCCGACATCAATAATGGCGACGGTATCGATATCGTCGCCATCCATCTGGCCTTGCAGCAAAGAAAAGGCGCGTTCCGTACAGAACGCTTCGACATCAACAACACCGGCTTCAAGATTGGCGTATTCGACCGCATCTTTACGCCGCTCAACCGTCTCAGAACGGCAGGCCGCCAGCAGCACATCTACCATATCGTTACCACCGGCAGACGGCCCCTGTACTTCCCAGTCCAGCGCCACTTCTTCCAGCGGATAAGGAATATACTGATCCGCTTCAGCGCGGATCTGGAAATCCATCTCGTCATCGCTGAGCTTGCCATTCATCTGCACCGTTTTGGTAATAACGGCAGAGCCGGCAACCGCAATGGCAGCACGACGGGCACCGGCACGGGAACGGGTCAAGGCACGCTTGATCGCTTCACCAACGGCTTCGTCATTATTAATGCTTTGTTCAACAATGGCATTAGGCGGCAGAGATTCGCACGCATAGGCTTCAACCTGATATCTTCCATTATTGTGACTCAGTTCAAGAATCTTAACCGATGTCGAACTGATATCGACCCCCAGCAAGGCCTTGCTCTTCTTCTTAAACAGGTTGGCCAGCACGACAAATCCCCTTGAAAATCGCGAACTTGCGCACGCAAGCTCACTCAGTTCCTATATAGTCGAAGTCATTATAAGCACATTCCTATTAAAAGAACAAAAAAGCCTTATAATGCCGCAACCCGCATATTCACTGGCTTTCTGAGGCATCTGGCAATCTTTTTTATGACTGTTCTTAAACCCCTTCTGCGCTTTTTGGCCTGGTTTATCCTGTCTGCTGTTTCCGCAGTGGGTATTGCCGCCTGCGGCATCTATATTTATCTCGCCCCCGAGCTTCCCGACCCGGATGAATTACGTCGTATTGAATTACAAACCCCGCTGCGGGTTTACAGCGCCGACGGTAAGCTGATCAGCGAATTTGGCGAAAAACGCCGTAACCCACTCAGCTATGCGGAAATCCCGCCCAGCTTTATCAATGCGCTGCTGGCCTCAGAAGATGACGGCTTCTTTGAACATATTGGTATTGATTTCAAAGGCCTGGCCCGCGCGGCCATCGAGCTGATCCGGACCGGCGAGAAACGCTCCGGCGGCAGCACCATTACCATGCAGGTCGCCAAGAACTATTACCTCAGCTCAGAAAAAACCTTCACCCGTAAATTCACAGAAATCATGCTGGCGCTGGAGATTGAACAATATCTCAGCAAGCAGGAAATTCTGGAGCTGTATATTAATAAGATCTATCTGGGTAAACGCGCTTATGGCATCGAAGCTGCCGCTCAGGTGTATTACGGCAAAAGCATCCATGAACTGAATCTGGCCCAGATTGCCATGATTGCCGGCCTGCCGCAGGCGCCCTCAGCCGCTAACCCGATCAACAACCCACGTCGCGCCATTGATCGCCGCAACTACGTACTGGCCCGTATGCTGACCCTGAACATGATCAGCCAGGAAGAGTTCGACCAGGCGGCCCGGGCGCCGGTTACCGCCCGCTACCACGGCCCAACCTCGGAAATCATCGCCCCCTATGTTGCGGAAATGGTACGTCGTGAAATGGTGGCCCAGTACGGTGACGCGGCCTACACCGCCGGTTTCCGCGTCTATACCACCGTCGACTCCACCAGCCAGACGGCTGCCAACCGCGCGTTGCAAAGTGGCCTGCTGAAATACGACCGCGATCATGGATGGCGCACCCCAAAGCCCATGGCAACGTTACAGACACTGGCGGTTACCGACACACCGGAACTTGCAGAATGGCTGAAAAAAGCCGATGCACGCTATGACATCGACTGGCCGGCCACCCTCGAAGAATGGAACAGCCGCTTACTGGCCCGTGATGACATGGGGTTAATTGCACCGGCCATTGTTACCCGGGTAATGCCCGAAGGTGCCTGGGTGCTGCAACAAAATGGCGAGCGTTGGCTGCCATTCAGCGCCATGCTGTGGGCCAAGCCCTATATCAACGTCAACGTCATTGGTGCTGAACCCGCCAGTCCGGCCGATGTATTACAGCCGGGCATGGAAATCTGGATTGAAGAAACCAGCGCCGGCCCGCTGCTGGCACAATTGCCAGAGGCCGAAGGTTCACTGGTGTCATTGCGCCCGGCCGATGGCGCCATTCAGGCACTGGTGGGTGGCTTTTCCCCCACCAGCAATCAGTTTAACCGTGCCATTCAGGCTGACCGCCAGCCCGGCTCCGCCTTCAAGCCCTTTATTTACAGCGCCGCACTGGCGCACGGCTTTACTCCGGCCAGCATCATTAATGATGCCCCGGTAGTCTTTGAAGACGCTGGCCTGGAAGCCACCTGGCGGCCGGAAAACAACAGCGGCAAATTCTATGGCCCCACCCGCCTGCGTGAAGCGCTGTACCGCTCGCAGAACCTGGTATCCATCCGCATTCTGAACCAGGTCGGCCCCCACCGGGCCATCCGCTATATCGAACCCTTTGGTTTCCCGCGCCATAAGCTGAATGCCGACCTGTCACTCTCCCTGGGCGCCTCGGCCGTTACCTCCATGGAGCTGGCCACCGGCTATGCCGTGCTGGCGAACGGTGGTTTCGCTGTTACCCCTTATCTGATTGACCGTATCGAAGACGACAACGGCCAGCTGCTGTACCAGGCCAGGCCCGCCGTGGCTTGCCGCAACTGCCCCGAACCGGTAACAGACCCGAAAACCGGCGAACCAGATGCCAATGCAGCCATCCACGCGCCCAGAGTGATGGATGAACGCGTTCACTATCTGATGATCAGCATGCTGAAAGATGTGGTGACCCGCGGCACCGGGCAGCGGGCGCTGGTGCTGAACCGCGACGACCTGGCCGGCAAAACCGGCACCACCAACGACCAGAAAGATGCCTGGTTCGCCGGCTTCAGCCCGGATCTGGTCGCCACGGTCTGGGTGGGTTTCGATCAGCCGGTCACTCTGGGACGCTGGGCCTTCGGCAGCAATACTGCTCTGCCTATCTGGGTCGATTATATGGGGACGGCGCTTGCCGATAAGCCACCCCGCCCCTACGAGCAACCGGATGGTATTGTCAGCGTCCGCATTGACCCGGTGACCGGATTACTGGCAGCACCGGGTCAACCGGATGCAATTTTTGAGTACTTCCGCGAAGAGGATGTGCCGAAAGAACTGGCACGTCCGGCCCGCCAGCCGGATAACGAAGGACAACCGGCCGCACCCGAAATGATTCCGGAGCAGTTGTTTTAGAACGCCTGCCGTTCAGGGTTGGGCGTTAAGGGTTCTGCGTGCTCCGCGTAAAATTGCAAGGCACGCTGGACGCTGGACGCTGGACGATTTTTGGCGTCTCCCGTCAAGCGCAGCGAGCGTTTTTTTGCTTCAAGCCTCAAGCCTCAAGCCTCAAGCTTCAGACTCCAGGCGCAGCGAGCGTCCGGCCTGCTTACATATCCACCAGCTTGCCCGGGTTCATCACATTGTTCGGATCGAACACCGCTTTCACCGCTTTCATATAGGCAATTTCTGCCTCAGAACGGGTGTACGGCAGGTAGGCTTTTTTGGTCATCCCCACACCATGCTCGGCGGAAATAGAACCGTCATATTTCTGCACGATTTCCATCACCCACTTGCTCACCTTATTGCAGCGTGGGAAGAATTCTTCCTTCGGCAGCGCATCCGGCTTAAGAATGTTCAGGTGCAGGTTGCCATCACCGATATGACCAAACCAGATGATCTCGAAATCCGGATATTCACGGGTGACGACTTCGTCAATTTCGCGCAGGAACGGCGGCACTTTGGAAACCACCACAGAGATGTCGTTTTTATACGGCGTCCACTGCGCGATGGTTTCAGAAATGTCTTCACGCAGACGCCACAGATTGGCCGCCTGAGTTTCGCTCTGGCTGATTACACCATCCACTACCCAGCCATTTTCCACGCACTGCTCGAACAGACTCATGGACAGATCCATATCAGCATCGGTAATGGCTTCAAATTCGATCAGGGCATAGAAGTCGGCGTTGCTTTCGAACGGCGCCGGCACATCGCCACGGGCCAGTACCTTGCTCATGGCTTTGTCAGAGAAGAATTCAAACGCGGTCAGATCCATGCTGGACTGGAATTGGTTCAGCACTTTCATTACGTCATCCAGTTCCGGAATCGCCAGCACCAGCACGGTGAGGTTTTTCGGCGGACGGGTTAAGCGCATGGTGGCTTCGGTAACAAAACCCAGGGTTCCTTCGCCGCCGATAAACAACTGACGCAGGTCGTAGCCGGTGTTGTTTTTCAGCAGGTCTTTGTTCAATTGCAGAATATCGCCCTTGCCGGTCACCACGGTTAAGCCCGCCACCCAATCACGGGTCATGCCCCAGCGGATCACTTTAATGCCACCGGCGTTGGTGCCGATGTTGCCGCCGATCTGACTGGAACCTGCAGACGCGAAATCCACCGGGTAGAACAACCCCTGCTCTTCAGCGTAGGTCTGCAGTTGTTCGGTAATCACACCAGCGCCGCACTTAACGGTACGATCAACGGCGTTAAATTCCGCAATCTGATTCATGTAATCAAAGGCGACCACCACTTCACCGTTGGCGGCCACGGCACCGGCACTCAGGCCGGTACGACCACCGGACGGCACCAGCTGCAGGCCGCACTCATTAGCCAGCAGCACAATGTCACGCACCTGTTCGGTGGTTTTCGGGAACACAATGGCGCTCGGCTTCGGCTCGTACACCTTGGTCCAGTCTTTGCCGAAGGTTTGCAGGGAATCCGCATCGGTACGGACTTTGTCGCTACCGACAATGGCAGACAGGCGTTCGATCAGGGCGTCTTGGGTCAGGGCAGTCATGGGAATCCCGCTCAGAATGAATGCTTTTCACCTCAAACTGAATAATCTTCGCGATGAAAACGGGGTTTGAGGCTCACGTTAACAGGCCGGCTATGCTAGCATACGCGCCTTATTTTTCGGAGAGCTTTATCTCCGACGGAGCCGCCCCGGCGACTGCCGCACAGGTTTTATCATCTGCTCACAGGTACTACCATGGCAAAGACCTCCCTCGACAAAAGCAAGATCAAGTTCCTTCTGCTGGAAGGCGTACACCAGTCGGCGCTCGACACACTGCACGCGGCCGGCTACACCAACATTGAGTATCTGAAAACATCCCTGCCGGATGACGAGCTGAAAGCCCGTATCAAAGATGCGCACTTCATTGGTATCCGCTCCCGCACCCAACTGACCGAAGATATCTTTGCCGCCGCCGAAAAACTGATCGCCGTGGGTTGTTTCTGCATTGGTACCAACCAGGTTGATCTGAAAGCGGCCACCAAGCGTGGTATCGCGGTATTCAACGCGCCGTATTCCAACACCCGCTCAGTGGCGGAGTTGTCCATTGCTGAAATCATTATGCTGATGCGCGGTGTACCGGAGCGTAACGCTCAGTGCCACCGTGGTGGCTGGAACAAATCGGCTGATAATTCTTACGAAATCCGCGGCAAAAAACTGGGCATCGTCGGTTACGGTTCCATCGGTACTCAGCTGTCGGTGATGGCCGAAAGCCTGGGCATGGAAGTGTACTTCTACGACGTGGTCACCAAGCTGCCAATCGGTAACGCCAAGCAAGTGGGCAGCCTGAACGAACTGCTGAACATTGCCGACGCCGTGTCCCTGCACGTTCCGGAAACCGCCGCCACCAAGTGGATGATCGGTGCGGAACAATTCGCGCAAATGAAGCAGGGTTCTATCCTGCTGAACGCTTCCCGCGGCACCGTGGTCGACATCGACGCCCTGGCCGAAGCCATCCGCAGCAAAAAACTGCTGGGCGCTGCTATTGACGTATTCCCGGTTGAACCGCGTGCCAACGGTGAAGAATTTATCACCCCGCTGCGTGAATTCGACAACGTCATCCTGACCCCGCACGTGGGTGGCTCTACCCTGGAAGCCCAGGAAAATATCGGTAAAGAAGTGGGCGAGAAGCTGGCTCAGTACAGCGACAAAGGCACCACGACCTCTTCCGTCAACTTCCCGGAAGTGGCTCTGCCAGGCAACGCCAACGTACACCGCATTCTGCACATTCACAAAAACGTGCCGGGTGTAATGAACGCCATCAACAAGATTTTCGCTGAAAACGACATCAATATTTCCGGCCAATACCTGCAGACCGTTGAAGATGTGGGCTATGTGGTTATTGATGTTTCCAAAGACGCCTCAGAACTGGCGCTGGAAAAAATCAAACAGGTGGAAGGCACTATCCGTGCCCGTGTGCTGTATTAATTCGCGGGATTAACGGCATAAAAAAAGCGGCTTCGGCCGCTTTTTTATTTTATATGCAGATCATCTGCCATGATCGGCTTAAACAAGAGAGCAATCACTGCAATGTTCTCAGTATGCGAAACCATGTAAGGCATGGTGTTCGGGGTAAAAGAAGCAGACCGCATGCCGCAGGGCCGCATCTCGTTCCCGACGAACTGCGGCATTCACCTCGTCCTGAGGATCGATGCGGCATACGAGCCTCCATGGATGGATTTACGGCGTGTCTGCGACTTTACCCTGACACGCCATCGCCCGAACATGGAAGGCATCCATTAAGACTGAATCGTCTTAATCCAACCGCATTTCAATACCGGCCGCCGCCATATGCTGCTTGGCCTGCTGCACGGTGTATTCGCCAAAGTGGAAAATACTGGCCGCCAGTACCGCATCGGCATGACCGATTTTTACGCCATCGACCAGGTGATCAAGATTACCGACACCGCCGGAGGCGATGACCGGAATATTCACCGCATCGGCAATGGCACGGGTAACACCCAGATCAAAACCGGACTTCACACCGTCACGATCCATGGAGGTCAGCAGAATTTCACCGGCGCCGTACTGAGCCATTTTCACCGCCCATTCCACCGCATTAATACCCGTGGGTTTACGCCCACCGTGGGTAAAAATTTCCCAGTGATTATCACCCACCTGCTTGGCATCAATGGCGACCACGATGCACTGCGCACCGAATTTGTCCGACGCAGCCTTCACAAAATCCGGGTTATACACCGCCGCCGAATTAATCGAGACTTTATCGGCACCGGCATTCAACATGCGGCGGATATCCTCCAGCTCACGAATGCCACCGCCCACGGTCAGCGGAATAAACACCTGCTCGGCAATGGCTTCCACCATATGCACGGTGGTTTCACGGCCTTCGTGACTGGCGGTAATATCCAGAAACGTAATTTCGTCGGCGCCCTGGTCGTTATAGCGCTTGGCAATTTCCACCGGGTCACCGGCATCGCGGATACCAACGAAATTAACGCCTTTTACCACGCGGCCTTTATCAACATCGAGGCAGGGAATAATGCGCTTGGCCAATGCCATGATTATGCTCCGGTTAACTCGTCGGCCAGTTGCTGGGCTTCGGCTACGTTCAGCGTGCCTTCATAAATCGCCCGGCCGGTAATAGCACCCAGAATGCCCTGACCGGATACTTTGGCCAGCGCGCGGATATCTTCAATATTGGTCACACCGCCAGACGCGATCACCGGAATACCGCCTTCCACCGCCAGTTGCAGCGTGGCTTCAACGTTCACGCCCTGCATCATGCCATCGCGGGCAATGTCGGTGTAGACAATGGAGGTAACGCCGTCATCGCGGAATTGTTTGGCCAGATCCACCGCCTTAACGCTGGATACTTCCGCCCAGCCGTCGGTCGCCACATAACCATCCTGCGCGTCCAGACCGACAATCACATGCCCCGGGAAGGCTTTGCAGGCTTCTTTCACAAAAGCCGGCTCTTTCACCGCTTTGGTGCCAATAATTACATAGCTGACACCGGCTTTGATGTAATGCTCAATGGTTTCCAGTGTGCGGATACCACCGCCAATCTGAATCGGCAGGCCCGGAAAGGCTTTGGCAATGGCGGTCACGGCTTCGCCATTCACCGGTGTACCGGCAAAGGCACCGTTCAGGTCGACCAGGTGCAGGCGACGACAGCCGGCATCGACCCAGCGCTTGGCCATGGACACCGGATCATCACCGAACACGGTAGAATCATCCATACGGCCCTGACGCAGGCGCACACATTGGCCATCTTTCAAATCAATAGCAGGAATTACCAGCATGGTTTTACCTTAATTCGGAATGTAAAAAATAATCAGGCCTGACCGTCCCAGGCGAGGAAATTACGCAGCAACGCCAAGCCGGCGTGGTGGCTTTTTTCCGGGTGAAACTGCACCGCAAAGACGTTGTCTTCGCCCATGGCGGCGGCAAAATCGACGCCGTAATGACCACGGCCTTTCACCTGTTCAGGCTTTTCTGCCTGCACATAATAAGAGTGCACAAAATAAAACCGGCTGTTATCAGCAATACCCGCCCACAGCGGGTGAGCCACCTGCGCCACTTTATTCCAGCCCATGTGCGGCACTTTAAGATGCTCGCCATTTTCGTGCAGATCATTACCGAAAAAACGCACCTGACCGGGGAATAAACCCAGACAGTCAACGCCACCGTTTTCTTCGCTGCGATCCATCATGGCCTGCAGCCCGACACAAATACCCAGTAACGGTTTGGTTTTGCGTACCTCGGCCACCACCTGATCGATGCCCTGCTTACGGATTTCCGCCATGCAGTCACGGATGGCACCGACACCGGGTAACACCACATGGTCAGCCTTCAGAATGGTTTCCGGGTCACTGGTTACCAGCACCCGGGTATCCGGCGCCACGGTCTGTAACGCGCCGTGGGCCGAGTGCAGGTTGCCCATGCCATAGTCAATGACCGCACAGAGTTTACTGCTCATGCTCTGCGCTCCTTACAAGCAACCTTTGGTGGACGGCATCACACCGGCCATACGCGGATCCTGTTCCAGCGCCATGCGCAGCGCGCGGCCGAAGGCTTTGAAAATGGTTTCCGCCTGATGGTGAGCGTTAAAGCCTTTCAGGTTATCAATGTGCAGCGTCACACCGGCGTGGTTCACAAAGCCCTGGAAGAATTCCCAGAACAGCTGCGTATCCAGCTTGCCGATGCTGGCGCGGGTAAATTCCACGTTCATGCTCAGCCCGGGACGACCGGAAAAATCAATCACCACCCGTGACAGGGCTTCATCAAGCGGCACATAGGAATGACCGTAACGGACGATGCCTTTTTTGTCGCCCACGGCTTTGGCAAAGGCCTGGCCCAGGGTAATACCAATATCTTCCACGCTGTGGTGGTCGTCGATGTGGTTATCGCCTTTGCAGGTAATATCCAGGTCGATCAGGCCATGGCGGGCAATCTGATCCAGCATGTGCTCCAGGAAAGGGACCCCGGTATCAAAACGGGATTGACCGGTACCATCCAGGTTAATGGTGGCACGGATCTGGGTCTCCAGCGTATTACGCTCGACCGTTGCTGCGCGGGACATGGCTGCTCCAACTCTCGCAAAAAGGAAAGGAAAGCATTATAAAGCAAAGCGCCAAAGAATATACCCGACAGGAAGCCCACCGTGCCCGTCAAACTCGAACACATCCATACGCCCACTGCTGCCGACTGGCAGGATCTGGAAAAAATTCATCAGGATACCAGCGCCACCGGTTTTGCCGCTGATCGCAGCGCGCTGGAACAGTGGCTGGCCGACGGCGGCTGGATAATTGCCGGCCGCTTTAACGACCGCCTTATCGGCGCCCTGCTGGCGCAAGAAACTCCGGCCGGGGTGACGCTGTCTCAGGCCGGTGTACGCAGCGTGACGCAACGACGCGGCGTGATGCATCAGATGCTGCACTTTATTCAGCGCTGGGCGCAGGAAGAAGGCAAAACCCTGGTGGTGCGCGACTGCCCCGAAAACCTGCAACCGGCATTACAGCACCGGGGCTTTATGGCCGCCGATGGTGAACTGCAGTATCGGCATAACGGCTGAAGAAACGTTCCATTCCGGCAACAGGCCATTCACGCCGGACGGCTTTCATTCTGCAACACCCTTGCCCATACTGCGTCAATGCTTGAAACAAGGTTGTCATTTATGAAAATCGCTCTGCAATCCTTCTCTGCCTTTGTCATTCTGTTGGCGGCTGCCCTGCTGTCTGCAGCCGTACAGGCGGCACCGGAAGATCCGCGCACCGTCGTTGAACGTGCCACCAACGGCATTATTAATGATCTGAATAAGCTCACGTTGGAGCAGCGCACCGATGCGGAAATCCGCCGGCTGGTCATGACCTGGATCATACCGGCCATTGATCAGCAACGCATTGCCATGGGCGCACTGGGCAAACACTGGCGCCGGGCCACTCCGGAACAGCGACAGGCCTTTATTGACCGCTACCGTGAACTGCAGATCCGTACTTACAGCGGGGCGTTCAAGGCCTTTAATGGCGAGCAGTTTGTCTTCGAAGACGTGCGCTACAACGACAGCGGTGATCGCGCGCTGGTAAAAGGCACGATGCAACAAACCGATGGCAAACTGGTGCCCGTTGATTTCCGTCTGTATCAGCGCAACAAAACCAGTGACTGGTTGGTATACGATGCCGTTATTGCAGGCCTGGGCATGGTTAAAACTTACCGTGACCAGCTGAATGAACGCCTGCAAAATATCAGTATTGATGAATTACTGGCGGAACTTGCCGAGCAAACCGCAGACTAACGCTTCACTCTCCTTGATTCATTCCCTTCTTTAACTGGCCCTTGTGGCCAGTTTTTTTTAGCCCATGATGGCAATCAGACCGTATCTTTTCTAAGCTGACAGCTGGTTTTGCCCCATCCCGGCCAGAACTGCCGGGCATTCCGATGACACAGAGCAGGTAACAACCCTTGTTGTTTTTTCGCCCCTTAAACTCGCAATCGTTGCGACGCAAGCTGGTAATCATTGCCTTGCTGACCACCGGCCTGACACTGTTCATCACCAACCTGGCGTTCATTTCTCTCGAGTACTACCTCAGCCGTCAGGATGTCGACAAAAAACTGACCATTCTGGGTGAGGTTATTTCCAATCGCGCCAGTGCAGCGCTGACGTTCAGCGACTTTTCCATGCTGCAAACCAACCTGAATACACTCAATGCCGACAGCAGTGTGGTCCGCGGCTGTATCTATGCCGACAATCAGGAGCTGGTGGCAGCCTATACCGCACGGCAGGAAAATACACCGGGCTGCCCGCCAAGACTGCACGAACTTCACGGCAGCGAAGGCCTGAATTTCCATCAGTTCTTCCCCGTTATGCTGGGCGAAGCGCCGATTGGCACCTTGTATATCGAAGCCAGTCATCTGGATCTGCTGCAACGACTGGGGCAGTTTTTATTCTTTTCCCTGTTAATTCTGCTGGCCGCCGTGATGCTGGCATTTTTACTGGCCAGCCGCCTGCAAAATGTTGTGACCCGTCCTATTCAGGAGCTGGGTAACACACTGCGCCACATTATGCTGAAAAAGGATTACTCGATCCGGGCGAACAAACAGAGCCATGATGAACTCGGCGACCTGGTTGATCTGTTTAACACTCTGCTACGCACCGTTGAAGATGAAAATGCATCACTCAAAACCAGCGAAGAACGCTTCCGCAAACTGACCGCGCTGTCGCCCGTCGGTATTTTCCAGATAGATGCCAAGCAGCGCCTGCAATATGTGAATCAGCGCTGGCGCGATATTCACCATGTACCGGATGAAACACCCTCTCTGCATGACTGGTTTGCCCGCATTCATCCGGATGACCTTACCGAAGCTCAGCAAGCCTGGAATAAACTGACTTGCGAGCAGGAGAGTATTGCCCTGGAAATACGGCTCAGCCGCAAAAACCATGAACCGACCTGGATTCAGGTATTAGCCAGTACACTGCACGACCGGCACGGAGAATTATTGGGCTATCTGGGTGCTATTTCGGATATATCCGAATTAAAAGCAGCGCAGCTGCAAATGGAAAACCTGGCGTTTTACGATCCGCTCACCGGTCTGGCAAATCGTCGCTTATTCCGCAACCGACTGGAAAAAGCCGTTAAAACTGCCCAGCGCCATCAAAGCTCAATGGCTTTGTTATTTCTCGACATGGACCAGTTCAAACGGGTTAACGATACCCTGGGTCACGATGCCGGCGACCTGATGCTGAAAGAAGTTGCTCACCGACTGACGGCCGCGGTAAGAGAAAATGATACCGTTTCACGGATCGGCGGGGACGAGTTCACCATTCTGCTGACGGATGTACATCATAACAACGATGTATTGGTGGTCGCCGAAAAGCTGCTGCGCATGCTGGCCAAGCCGATCCGCATTAAAGGCCAGGACATCGTCACCACCGTCAGTATTGGCATTACCTTAACACCGGATGATTCAACCGATGCCAATACGCTGATGAAAAATGCTGACCTGGCCATGTACCGCGCCAAAGAACTTGGACGCAATAATTTCCAGTTCTTTTCTGAAGACATGAACCGCTCCATCATGGAACATCTGGCACTGGAAAAAGAAATCAGCGAAGCATTAACCCGGGAACAGTTCAGCCTGGTTTTTCAGCCCAAAATCAGCCTGTTTGATTTCCACATTACCGGTGTCGAAACACTGTTACGCTGGAACCATCCGGAAAAAGGCTTTATTCCACCGGATCGTTTTATTCCGGTTGCGGAAGAAACCGGCCAGATCCTGGAAATCGGCAGCTGGGTACTGGAACAAAGCTGCCGCCAGATCAGCTCGTTAATCCGCAGCAAAGTCCTGCCACCAACCACCAAGGTTGCGGTAAACCTTTCAGCGCGACAATTTAACGACCCCAGCCTGCTGAATCGCATCCGCAGTGTTATCGAAATCAGTAAAATCCCACCGCAATGTCTGGAGCTGGAACTAACTGAAAGTACCTTAATGGATGATGTGGAAAGCGCGATTGTGACCATGCAGGAAATTAAAAAAATCGGCATTTCCATTGCAATTGATGATTTCGGTACTGGTTACTCATCGCTGGCGTATATCAAGCGTTTTCCGATCGATGTACTGAAAGTAGACCGCTCATTTGTGATGGATATTCCCGGTGACCAGAATGATATGGCGATTACCGCAGCCGTTATTGCCATGGCGCACAAACTCAGCATGACGGTGGTCGCCGAAGGCGTGGAAACCGAAGAGCAATTGCACTTTCTGCGCCGCAATAATTGTGATGAGGGGCAAGGGTATTTATTCAGCAGGCCATTGTCACTGGCCCAGCTGCATCAATTCCTGAGCGAACATCAGCGCCGGCATTCAGACTGATACACAACACCAGCAGCTAAAACATTGCGCTACTATAGCGCTCCGCCTGGACAACCCAGCAACTTATGACAGCACAACTTTTCAGCAAGGCCGTACTCGATTGGTACGAACAATACGGGCGAAAAAATCTGCCGTGGCAACAACAGATTTCTCCTTACCGGGTCTGGGTGTCAGAAATTATGTTGCAGCAAACCCAGGTAACAACGGTTATTCCGTATTTTGAACGGTTTATGCAGCGATTCCCTGATGTATTCAGCCTCTCCACCGCCAAACAGGATGAGGTTCTGCATCTCTGGACCGGCCTTGGCTACT
Organism: Venatoribacter cucullus; assembly: GCF_016132445.1. Classification (NCBI taxonomy): domain Bacteria; kingdom Pseudomonadati; phylum Pseudomonadota; class Gammaproteobacteria; order Oceanospirillales; family Oceanospirillaceae; genus Venatoribacter; species Venatoribacter cucullus. Next base: position 2,533,524 of record NZ_CP046056.1, read on the forward strand.
ATGCCCGCGGGCGTAACCTGCATGCCTGTGCCAAAACCATCGTCAATGAATACAACGGCCTGTTTCCTCATTCCGTCGAACAGCTGTCAGAATTACCCGGCATCGGGCGCTCAACCGCCGCCGCCATCGCCTCGATCAGTATGGGCATTCATGCCCCGATTCTCGATGGCAACGTCAAGCGCGTATTAACTCGCTGTTTTGCTGTACCGGGCTGGCCCGGCGATGGTCAGGTACAAAAACGACTGTGGTCACTGGCAGAAGAGCTGACACCAAACCACAGCTCGCGACAGTACACCCAGGCCATGATGGATCTTGGCGCTACACTCTGCACCCGCAGTAAACCAGCTTGTGGTATCTGTCCGTTACAGCCGCAATGCCTCGGCCTGAAAACCGGCAACCCGACCCAATTTCCCAACAGCAAGCCCAAAAAAGCCAAACCTGAAAAACACACAATCCTGATCATGATCAGCAATCCGGCCGGCGAATATTTTCTGCAACAACGACCCCAGCAAGGAATCTGGGGCGGTTTGTGGAGTTTTCCGGAAGGTACCGACCGACAAGCCGCCAGACTGATGGTGCAGCGTCTGTTACCCGGTACAGAAGCCTTAGAACAGGAATTACCGCCATTCCGGCATACGTTCAGCCACTACCATCTGCATATTCAACCCGTGGTATTCCGGTTGCAACGACATCTGGCAACGGTGCAGGAAACCGACAATCCGAATCACTGCTGGTACAATCCCGTCTCTCCCGACAATATTGGTCTGGCAGCTCCGGTTAAAATGCTGCTGCAGCAACAGAGCACAGAGGAATATCCATGACCCGCACCGTATTTTGCAAAAAATATCAGCAAGAACTTGAAGCACTGGCTGCTGCCCCATTCCCGGGTCCAAAGGGCGAGGAAATTCTGCAAACAATTTCAAAAAAAGCCTGGACCGAATGGACAGAACATCAGACCCGGCTGATTAATGAAAAACACTTGAACATGATGGATTTGAAGGCCCGGAAATATCTGACCGAGCAACGCGAACGTTTTCTGAGTGGCGAAGAGTTTGACGCAGCCGAGGGCTATGTTCCTGAAAATAAAGATAAATAAAGTGAAACAGAGGGGTTGACACCCCAACGGCCAACGGGTTTAATACGCGCCAATTCACGAACAACACGTTGTTCATGAAATGCCCAGATAGCTCAGTCGGTAGAGCAGCGGATTGAAAATCCGCGTGTCGGTGGTTCGATTCCGCCTCTGGGCACCATTAAATACCTAAAGCCTGCATAGCAATATGCGGGCTTTTTTAATGGCTCTGATTTTACTTCAGGCGTCATCGAACCGGGTTCGATGCATCAGAACCATCCATGGTTCTGCCCCTGCGGGCAGCAAAGCTGTGCCAATCGGCTCCCGGCCTATTGGTCCGCCTCTGGGCACCATTAAATACCTAAAGCCTGCATAGCAATATGCGGGCTTTTTTAATGGCTCTGATTTTACTTCAGGCGTCATCGAACCGGGTTCGATGCATCAGAACCATCCATGGTTCTGCCCCTGCGGGCAGCAAAGCTGTGCCAATCGGCTCCCGGCCTATTGGTCCGCCTCTGGGCACCATTAAATACCTAAAGCCTGCATAGCAATATGCGGGCTTTTTTATTGCCAGCAATTTTGTATTGGTGTCATCGAAGAAAGTGAAATTATAAAAGCCTCACCAGGATAACCGGTAAAGAGTCTGATGCCACAAGCCAGCTGTTCAATCAGCGTTGCCGGTTGATTCCTTCACATGGGGACCAGCGGCAGGAGCCGCTGGCACAGCTTGCTGCCCACAGGGCGAGCACCAGGGACGGTGCGAGTGGTACCCCACGGCCGACAGAGCACGTTCGTGCTCACGGCCCTGTGGACCCCATGCGAGAGTGGGTTTATCGTCAGCGCAAAAAGAAAAACCCCCGATAGCGTGAGCTACCGGGGGTTTTGAATAAGAGCTTGACGATGACCTACTCTCACATGGGGAGACCCCACACTACCATCGGCGATACTGCGTTTCACTTCTGAGTTCGGAATGGATTCAGGTGGTTCCACAGCTCTATGGTCGTCAAGCAAACCTTTATGAAGCATTGTCGTCTTACGTAGTCTGCGACGTTTCTTCAAATTAGGGCGGATACATGAGTTTAAATTGGATTCTCTCGCGAACCGGCGGTTGCCTGGTCTGTTTCTTAACTCAGTTTTCTGAGTGTTACCACTCACACCAAGTTTGGGTGTTATATGGTCAAGCCTCACGGGCAATTAGTATCAGTTAGCTCAACGCCTCACAACGCTTACACACCTGACCTATCAACCTGGTAGTCTTCCAGGGCCCTACAGGGAACTCGAAGTTCCAGTGAGATCTCATCTTGAAGGAGGTTTCCCGCTTAGATGCTTTCAGCGGTTATCCTGTCCGAACTTAGCTACCCGGCAATGCCACGGGCGTGACAACCGGAACACCAGAGGTTCGTCCACTCCGGTCCTCTCGTACTAGGAGCAGCGCTTCTCAAATCTCAAACGCCCACGGCAGATAGGGACCGAACTGTCTCACGACGTTCTAAACCCAGCTCGCGTACCACTTTAAATGGCGAACAGCCATACCCTTGGGACCGGCTTCAGCCCCAGGATGTGATGAGCCGACATCGAGGTGCCAAACACCGCCGTCGATGTGAACTCTTGGGCGGTATCAGCCTGTTATCCCCGGAGTACCTTTTATCCGTTGAGCGATGGCCCTTCCATACAGAACCACCGGATCACTATGACCTACTTTCGTACCTGCTCGACGTGTTGGTCTCGCAGTTAAGCCGGCTTGTGCCATTACACTAACCTCCTGATGTCCGACCAGGATTAGCCGACCTTCGTGCTCCTCCGTTACTCTTTGGGAGGAGACCGCCCCAGTCAAACTGCCCACCATACACTGTCCCCAGCCCGGATAACGGGCCTAGGTTAGAACCTCAAACATACCAGGGTGGTATTTCAAGGACGGCTCCACTAAGACTGGCGTCTCAGCTTCAAAGCCTCCCACCTATCCTACACAGATAGGTTCAAAGTTCAGTGCAAAGCTACAGTAAAGGTTCACGGGGTCTTTCCGTCTAGCCGCGGGTACACTGCATCTTAACAGCGATTTCAATTTCACTGAGTCTCGGGTGGAGACAGCTCCGCCATCATTACGCCATTCGTGCAGGTCGGAACTTACCCGACAAGGAATTTCGCTACCTTAGGACCGTTATAGTTACGGCCGCCGTTTACCGGGGCTTCGATCAAGAGCTTCGCTTGCGCTAACCCCATCAATTAACCTTCCGGCACCGGGCAGGCGTCACACCCTATACGTCCACTTTCGTGTTTGCAGAGTGCTGTGTTTTTAATAAACAGTTGCAGCGGACTGGTATCTTCGACTGGTCTCAGCTTACGGGGCAAGCCCTTCACCAAGTCCAGCGCACCTTCTCCCGAAGTTACGGTGCCATTTTGCCTAGTTCCTTCACCCGAGTTCTCTCAAGCGCCTTGGTATTCTCTACCTACCCACCTGTGTCGGTTTCGGGTACGGTCTCTTTGTAACTGAAGCTTAGAGGCTTTTCCTGGAAGCATGGCATCAACCACTTCGGACTCCGTAGAGTCACCGTCATCACACCTCAGCATTGAAATCCCGGATTTGCCTAAGATTTCTGCCTACATGCTTAAACACGGACAACCAACGCCGTGCTGGCCTAGCCTTCTCCGTCCCCCCATCGCATTACAAAGAGGTGCAGTAATATTAAACTGCTTCCCATCGACTACGCATTTCTGCCTCGCCTTAGGGACCGACTAACCCTGCCCCGATTAACGTTGGACAGGAACCCTTGGGTTTCCGGCGGGGGAGTTTTTCACTCCCCTTGTCGTTACTTATGTCAGCATTCGCACTTCTGATACCTCCAGCCTGGTTCACACCTTGACCTTCAACGGCTTACAGAACGCTCCTCTACCATGCGTATAAATA